>JAVLCL010000421.1:0-3134 GCA_031580825.1 Halothece sp. Uz-M2-17 | reverse complement strand
TCTTGATGGGGATAATCAGCGACATCTTGCCGTAAGCGCTGTCCTATCACTAAACAAACTAATGTCTCATCACTATTATTAAAAATGCTGTGGGCAGCAGTATTAGCGGGGAATCCGACAAAATCTCCTTCAGCAAAGGAATAACTTTCATCTTCAATGATGAGACTTCCTTTTCCCGAGAGGACATAAATACATTCTTCTTCGTAATAGTGTTTGTGATACTCCGTACTTTCCCGATTGGGTTCTACATAAATGATGTGTACCCCGATTTGCTCTAACCCAACTACATCTCCTAATGATTTGTTGATCCGAACCGCATTAGGATTTAAAAAATGAACTTTTTGCTGTCCAGCCATGTTGTCAATATGAGCTGCCTTTAGAAGTAAAGGAAGTTTTTTCATTTAATTCACCAGTGGCTTTTCTTCACTAGATTACGATGCTCAGTTCTTTAAGGTTGTAATGTTAATGAACAGCTTATCCCTTAAAAGCCGCAAAACGTAAGCGAACATAATCGGCAACCCAACCCTCTTTTTCACTATATAAAACCGGCTTTAATAACATTTCAGCTTCTTGATAAAAGGTTTCTTTTTGTTCTTGATTCAGATCTTGGGTAATCTGTCGTGCAAAAATTTTAAGCCATTCTCTCACTCCCGTTTTGAGGGGAGTCGGTCTGGGAATCAATTCCATATAATTGACTTGAAATCCTCTGGCTTCCAGTGCTTGCTGATATTCACTCGCTGAGGGGAAAAACCAAGGATGCTTAAACTCCCCATATTCGGGATGCTGAGCAAATACTGTCTGCATTGCCTCAATCAGTGCGCCGATATTTCCCTGTCCGCCGAATTCTCCCACAAATCGCCCCTTGTCTTTGAGCGCTCGATTCACGCCATTAATCACGGCATGATAATCTGGCATCCAATGTAGGGCAGCATTAGAAAAAACTGCATCAAACTGACGGTTAAACTGGAGATTTTCTCCACTCCCTACTTCCGCAGCAAGTCCTCTTTGTTGAGCCATTTCAATCATGCTTTCGCTGCTATCAATCCCCTGTACCGTTGCACCGGCTTCAGAAATTTTCAGAGTTAAAGCCCCATCCCCACATCCTAAGTCTAGAATGGTTTCACCGCTTTTGGGATTGAGTAAATCAAGGACAGGATTAGCCAGTTGAGGAACGAAAGAGGCATGATTGATATATTGTTGGGCGTTCCAAGTTTGTTGTGTCATTGACTCTCAATCAAGTTAATTTAGCAATACCCTTATTATTGTTGACTGACTCAATCTGAGCAAATGAATATTGGAATTTATATCTACAATCAAGCTGAAGTCCTAGATTTTTCTGGTCCGTTTGAAGTGTTTGCCACTGCTTCTCGAATTTGTGTAGGCAGCAATCCCTTTAACGTTTTTTTAATTGGAGAAACTGGCAACACAGTTACTGCTAGAGGAGGATACTGTGTTAACCCTCATTATGGCTTTCACAACCATCCTCATCTTGATGTTTTGATTGTGGTTGGTGGGGTTCATACTGAAGAAATGAAGAAACTATCTGTTCTTGATTGGATTGCTAAACAAGCCCAGAAAGCCTCACTGGTTGCTTCCGTTTGTACGGGGGCTTTCTTATTAGCCCAAGCAAAAGTATTAACGAATGAGAAAGTGACAACCCACTGGGAAGATATTCCAGATTTAGAGAATCAGTATCCAAACTTAACGGTGGTTGATACGGTGCGCTGGGTTGATGAAGGAATCCGAGTGACTTCTGGTGGCATTTCTGCAGGGATTGATATGAGTTTACACTTGGTCACTCGCCTGCACAGCTTTGATTTAGCTGAGTCCACTGCAAAGCAAATGGCATTCCATTGGTCAAAAAACGTATGAAATTAGTAACGAGAGATCGCGCTTAACCAATCGACAAATTTCAGAATTAGCGGCATTTTCGGATGCTCTTTTAAGTACACTGCTGAATAAGTAAAGCCTTCCAATCCCAGTGAGAAAGGTTGTACCAAAAAGCCCAAATTGACATCATCCACAACATGAATGGTGCTACATAAGGCAATCCCTTGACCTGCCATCGCTGCTTGAATGGCAACTGCTTCTTCATTAAAGGTGATGCCTCCTCTCGCATCAATATTGCTGATTCCTGCCCGCGCAAACCAGTTTGACCAATTGGGAGCTTCCGCACCATAATACATCCATTCAAAGTGGAGTAAATTGTGATGAGCTAAATCTTTTGGTTCGTTGAGGGGATGCTGACCAACGGTCAAGAGATGAGGGCTACAGACGGGTACAAATTGATCCGACATCAACGGACGAGTGACTAAACCGGGATAATTCCCCCGACCGTAACGGAGGGCAAGATCAATAGTTTGCTGGTGTAAATCCACAACTTCATTAGCAGTATGGAGACGTAGATTAATTTCGGGATAACGTTCCTGAAACTGAGGCAATCGGGAAACTAACCATTTCGTTGCTAAGACTGGAGTAACGCTCACTGTTAATTCGCAATGGTCTGGAATTTGTTTTAATTGCGCGATCGCGCTTGCCATGCCATCAAAACTGTCCTGCACTTTCGGATAGAGAAAAGCACCCGCCTCTGTCAAAGCCAAAGGACGGGGACGACGGCGAAATAACGGCATTCCCAAATCATCTTCCAGCACTTTGATTTGATGACTGACCGCAGTAGGCGTAACATCTAATTCAACAGCTGCTTGCTGAAAACTTAAGTATCGGGCTGTAACGGCAAAAGTTTGTAGAGCCTTCAATGGTGGTAATGATTGCATCTTAGCTTTTGTCCTCCAGATGAATTATTTTCATCTTAAACCTGAATAAATTGAATTTGTCATTCTTAGTTAACCTTGGCTAAGTTGATATTAAGTCGTAAACAAAAGCGAAATTGACGGCTTAATTTCAAGTGGGGTTTCCTGATTCCAAAAAAAACTCTACCTGAATCAAATTCATCTACAAGGCGAAGAAAATTATGAACGCAACTCAGAAAACGATCAACTCATCAACAACAGAAAATTTATCAAAACAGCGTACTCTTCTCCACATTGATGCCAGTGCGAGAAGTCAACGCTCCCTTAGCCGTTCTTTATCTCAACAATTCCTTGAGCAATGGCAAAAGCATTGTCCCCACGATT
>JAVLCL010000420.1:0-3155 GCA_031580825.1 Halothece sp. Uz-M2-17 | reverse complement strand
TGCCTATTGCCTTAAACCAGAATGCTCTCTCACAACTGATTCCTGACTGCTATATATAGTGCATTCAGTGAAATTCTTTGCTCTCCGAAAGAATTGATCGGTGAAAATCAGGAAAGCTATCAAAATCACGATGAATTAATACTTAATTACTCCTACTTTTAGGAGAATTCACCTGACAGTAACAATCAAAAAACTGGTTCTCAAAAACTTAAGATTCTTTTCTGATTTGTTAGAATTCGATTGCAATATATTTAACAGATTACTAAGGAATGTTAGAGACAATTAGTCCTTTTGCTGACTTTGAATCCGCTGCACGGAGTGTTTTATCTTATCTTTATCAACGTCTTGGATTTCAGTTGTGGATGGTGACCCGTACTCAAGAAGAAGATTGGATTACACTGCAAGTGGAGGATCATGGTTATGGGGTGAAAGAAGGAGCGGTTTTTTGTTGGTCAGATTCCTTTTGTTCTCGGATGGTTAACGGGGAAGGACCTTGTATGGCGCCTCGGGTAAGTAGCATTCCGGCTTATGTAGAAGCCCCAATTGGGAAGCAAGTGTCGATTGGGGCTTACATTGGGATTCCCATTGTTTTAAGTGATGGTTCTTTGTTTGGTACACTTTGCGCGATCGATCCGGATCAGCAATCCGAAGCTATTACAGAAGAACTACCAACCATTGAATTACTCGCCAAACTCTTATCAACGGTTTTGGAAAATGAACTGAAATATAATGAGCAAGCGCGCCATTTAGAACGTCTTGAAACAGAATCAATGAGTGATGTTCTTACAGAATTGTATAATCGACGGGGGTGGGAAAAACTACTGTTAGCAGAAGAAAAGCGTTGTCAACGCTACGGGCATCCTGCAGGAGTAATTTGTATTGATTTAGACGATTTAAAGCCCATTAATGATTCCCAAGGTCACGCAGCCGGAGATCGCTTAATTTATGAAGCTGCACAAACCATTTATTCCGCAGTACGAGAACAAGATATTACAGCACGAGTCGGTGGTGATGAGTTTGCCGTCCTGGGTATTGAATGTAATGCCATGCAGATCCAGACTTTAGCAGAACGAGTGGAAGCATTATTAGCAGAAGTGGGAATTTCTGCTTCGGTGGGTTGGGCTGTTCGTCATCCAACCAAAGGACTAACGGCTGCGGTTGAGGAAGCCGATGAAAAAATGTATGAGTGTAAACATAGTAAAAAATGTACTTCACTCACTCATCTAAAATGTCTCTAATTAGGGTTTGCTGAAAAAACTCCAATTGTCGATTGAGCAAGGTAACTGGTAATTTTGAATCTAAATTGTAAAAATGCCTTCTGGTTTCACTGATAATAACTTACGCTGTTGTAACCCTTGTTGGTCTAAGATGGCGTTGGCTGCTAAAAAGCCACTACTGACCGCCCGTTCCATTAAGCCACAAGGAAACGGCATTTTCACCCAATCTCCCGCGAAAAAGAGGTTAGGAATGTCGGTTTCGGTTGTGGGACGGTTGGCATAGCTACCAGGGGGATAACCGGAGAAGTTCTTTTGATTGACAAGTTCGCGATGTAGCATGGAAGCGTTTGTCAGTTCAGGAACAATTTCGTAAAGTTCAGCCTCGAAAGTATTTAGTAATGTCGTTTGATCGGGAAACTCTTTTTCGGGATAACAATAGGCGTGGAGTTCGACAACACTTCCCCCTGTCTTTTGATGCCATGCCATGTATTCGGTTTGGATGCGATGATACAAGCAAATGCTATCGGTGAGATGATAGCCAGAGAGAGAGGCAAAATTACTGTGTTCCCATGCAAAATCTTGATCTAACCAGAATCTTGCCACAGCAAAGGGATCAGCAACGGCAAGTTCATTGATTTTTGCGGTTTGTTCAGGGTTGATCTCTCCTTCTGCAAGGGAGAATAAATGTTTCACCCCAGGAACATCTGTGGCGAAAACAAAATAGTCGGCAACTAAGGTCTGTTCACCTTGATCATCGGGGTTCATTCCTACTAACTGCATCGCACTATTTTGCTGTTGAATCACTTGCAAACGGGGTAAATCTTGTTTTGCAGGACCACTGAGAACCGTACCATCCGCTGCAAATAATGATCCATGACATGGACACAAGAATTGACCATCGGTTTGTCGTTTAACAGTACAGCCTTGATGAGTACAGGTTAAAGCAATGGCTTCGGTTGCGTCTTTTGTGGGAAGATAAACGTTATCCCCCGCGCCATAGTAGCTAATACTTTCATCACTAAGATAAGGATTTTTTTCTACCCAAAAAGGGGCTTTCGGTTGCGCTGTTCCTTTCTGGTAGTTGAGAGAGGTAATTTTTCCGTCTTGATAGTGAAGTTTGGTCACTTCCGCTTCCGTGACGATGGTTCCGCCCTTACTTTGGATGGCTTGGGCGATCGGTTCAACAATACTGGTTCCCATATCGTCATTCGTCCCATTAAACGCCAGTCCTTCGGGGTTCCCAAAGAAGTAAAAATGGAAAAATTGCATTAGTTCCCCAACACTGAGTTTATTCGGTGCGTTAAGACTGGATTTGGCAAAGGGAAGAAAGTATAAATCATATAAGCCACGGGGAAAACTCCCTTCTACCCAGTCGGAAACCGCAATATCATCTAACCGTTTAAAGGTATCGGGAATATGAAAGCCCCCAATTTCTCGGAAGACTTCCCAATGTTTCGGATCGGTGAGATCGATTCCCCAGCGCAGGCGGTTGGAAGAGGAAATGGCGAGATCAACGATATTCCAAGGAAACGCAGAATGATTCGGACGGAACACTTCTGGGTTATATTCGCCATCCCGAAAGACAACAGAATAAAATTCAAGGGAATGGAGATTATTTATGGCGTTGAGTTCTTCTAAAAGCTGATTAAAGTTGTAATATTGCGGGAAGAAACCGTGGAAGCCATGTTCCATGCGGAAGGTTTCTTCTCCCACTTGAATGTCCCAACTGGCAATTTTTCCGCCAAGTTGCGGGGATTTTTCTAATAGCGTCACTTCAAACCCCCGTTGGCTGAGTTCATAAGCACAGGCTAATCCGGCTAAACCTGCACCGACAACAACCACACTTTTTTTCTGTGATGAGTACCGAGGAAGTTCCAGATTAATGGTTTGCGCGATCGCGGGTTGGGGTTTGACTAAGCGAGAATAACCGAGAACACC
>JAVLCL010000419.1:0-3169 GCA_031580825.1 Halothece sp. Uz-M2-17 | reverse complement strand
TGCATGGGAATCTCTTGCAGACGGGCTTCTAATTGTTCTGGGTTATGAATGAGTTGTCCTTTGTCTTTTGTCATTTTATGACCAATGACTAATGACTGATTTAATTATTTAACGAAATAAAATTGTCTAAGGCTTCCACCATACGAGGGGGCCAACGGCGGACGGTTTCCAGCCATTCTATATCGCGATAACGACTATCACTCCCGACAACAGACACCCAGTTACTTTCTGCTTCTCCTTCTTTTCCTTGCGCCCACAACATCGCCGTTAAAGCAGCACGCACATCAGGAAAATTGGGATATTTGCGAACCAGTTTGCGAGTTTCGTCAATCGCTTCTTGTTCATCCCCGACTTGGTAATGATTCAGGGCTGCATTCGCACGAGCAATGGCAAAATCAGGATTGAGGGCAGCAGCTTCTTCGTAATCAGTAATCGCTGCTTGGTAGTCTCCTTTTCCCGCTTTCGCATTACCCCGATTATTATACGCCATAGCATCATCTGGATTGAGATCTAACACCGTGTCATAGTCAGAAATCGCTTTTTCCCAGTCTTCCATGATTTCAAAAGCAATCCCACGGTTGAGGTAAGGATCGGGCTGATTGGGGGCGAGGGCAATGGCTTGATTATAATCCGCGATCGCGCTTTCAATTTTACTTTGACTTAAGCGCACATTCCCGCGATTACTCCACACCGCAGGGTTTCTGGGAAATAACTCAATTAATTCTCCCCAATAGTCTTCTGACTGCGCAAAATTTCCTTCTTTCAGAGCTTCAAACGCTTTTTCTGCAATTTTATCTCCCCGTTGCAGTTGTTCTTCTGTAATTTGAGAAGGAGAATCACTACTTTGCGCCCAACTCGGCGTTGGGAAACCCATTAAAAATATAAATAAAACGAAGCTAATTAAGATACGCATTTTGTTATTCGTTATTGGTTATTTGTTCACTGCTAATTCTGTCTAAAGATAGCAAAGGAAGAGGTATAACCATGGAGGAAAGTTTGTTTTCCTACTGGACCAATTTCACCATTACAGAAAAATCCACCAATCGGAATCTGATTCAGATGCTGACGAAACAACTCAGAATCAAAATTCGGTTTTCCGTATAACTCTTTGCCTCGTCCTAAACAAGAAAATAATAACGCGCCTACTGGTGTCGAGGTTTTTGTCTCTTGCTGGTATTGTTCTAACAATACTTCTAAATCTTCAGCCGAGGTATTCCCATCTCGCAGATGAAACTGAATCCGCTGTCCGGGGCGTAATTTATCTCCGACCGCGATCGCGCCCACCTTCGGGTCAACCCCTAACAAATTCCGAATCAGGAAATCTCCCTGTTGTAACTCTAACTTAAACTCATCCCTGGCAATGCCTAAAAAGAGGGAATCCTGCGCTAATTGTTGATCTTCAGGGCTTAACTCATTCATGAGTTCTCTCAGAGCTTGTAGAGGGGGTTTTGCGGTTTCTGTGCCATTTCCATTCACTTCCGCGACCTCAGCAAGCACATTGCGTTCTCCTTGGACAATTTGATATTGGGGTCCCACTGGGCGACAGCCTTGGGCAACAATTGTATCCATTTCAATATTGCCACTGAGAGCGACACCAACAATTCCTTCTTTGACTAAAGCCACTCTCTCCTCGGTTGCGGTTTCAAAAAATAAACCCGTTTGCATCCCCATCGCCATCGCACTGGCTAAGCCTCCTACTTTTTTCCCATTCGGATAGGCAAAATCCAGTCCTTCCAGCAAATCATTGACCTTAGAGAAGAAGGGATCAGCCAAGAGGATAAAATCCGGATCTTTTTCTGGTGCAACCCCCGTTAAATCAGTCCAAGCGGTGGCTGCACTATCCAAATCAGGAATTTGATCAGCACTGATATGAAAGCCTTGGAGATCAACTCCGGGTAAATGGGCGACAGTTAGACTTAATGCAGGATTCCCTTCAATTTCTTGGGCTTGATTCTCCTCATCCATACCAATAATCCCACCACCACCACTACCGATTAAAACAGAAATCGGTAGTTTTTCTCGGACTAGAGGCACTAAACGGGGATATTCACTGGCATACGCCGAGGAAATAAAAAGAAAGCCTAAATCAGCAGACCCCGATAACTGTTTTTTAATGCGCCCAGTCACGTCCGAAATCGCCTCCTCTAGGGAAAGACGAGTTGAAATCGCGTTGACCCACTGTATTTGCTCAGTCATAATTTAGTGTTAGCAACTGTGAGGACTATTTTCTGTTTAACCATATCGTATTTTAAAACCGCCTTAACATGGGGGATAAACCAACACAAACCGGATCAAGACTAAAACTTCTTTCAATGATGGTTAGCTTTCTTTTGCACCTTTAACCTTTGTTTAAATTTGATCCTCAAAATGCCAAGTTTTACCTTTTCAAGACCCTTTCATGCTATCTCTTGAATTTCAAAGAGACTCTTGATTTTAATCTGACGATGCATCCACATCCACCGCTTCGACATCAATTGTACCGGGAGGCGTAATGCGCTGAAATTTTCCATTTTCAATTTTTAGGGGTTCACTACAATTCGGGCAGCGAGACATCGTACCATTGAAGCCAGTAAACTGATACTGACAGACCGGACACTCATCTTCGACCAAATTACGCTTGAGCCACCATTGAACCCCAACTAGGGCAATGACAGGGAGAAGAATCATTAAACCTAAGACAATGATGACACTGTTGACAACCCAACCTAACCCCACTGAGGTTAATAACAAAGCACCTAAAATCAGTGTTAGCCAACAACCAATTCCAGAGAGGTTAAATTGTGCGATTTTGGGGAAATTCTGGTTCACGAAGCACCCTCCAATTAGCGGTCTGTTTCTATCGTAATATAAAAATAGTCAAACCTTGTTTCTTGAGGTTTGTTGGTTAACCGAACCTTTAACTTATTCTAATCAACTCACTTCCTAAAAAATATGTTAAGAATTCGTCATATTGTTTCCATTTTTTTCGTTTTAACGATCTTTTTGATTACACCGGCTTGTAGTAGTAATGAACCCCCTTCTCGCTTTGAGTCGGCTCAACAAGAAAGCACAGCATCAAACTCTAGTGCAGTGACACAAGAGGCAGTGAAAGGTGGAGAACTAAACCGTTATTTTCCGAAGAATCAAGGGGGATATCAAGTGATTTACACACAAGAAAAACGAGGTTTTG
>JAVLCL010000418.1:0-3176 GCA_031580825.1 Halothece sp. Uz-M2-17 | reverse complement strand
CGGAATCTGTGAAGACCGAAGAATCACCGTCCTTCTAGGGCGGTGAGTATGTCAACCGCAGAAATGATTCAACAGTCTATTGAGTTAGGAGTCTGCAAGTTTAACGTCAATAGTGAAGTACGGACAAAATATCTTCAGTTTTGGCAAGAGTATGGACAAACAGACTCCAAAAGCGATCTTTTAGATTGTCAAAAAGCAGTGACAGCAGCAATGCAAGAAGTGATTTCTGAAAAGATGAGGTTGTTTGGTAGCGCTGGTAAGGCTTAAATGGCGACAACCCCTCCCCCTGCCCCTTTCCGAGGATTGGGGGATTGCTACTAAGCAGACTTTTTTTCCATCTCATGCCAATCATTTAACTCATTTCTAACATCCGTTGGATTGGTTTTAGAGCAGCAACCCGAATCTCTTCAGGAAGTATAATTTCCGGTTGACGATGCTTCATCGCCAGATAAAGTTTTTCTAGGGTATTTAATCGCATATACGGGCATTCATTACAAGCACAATTATTCATCGCAGGGGCTGGAATAAAAGTCTTATTCGGGGTAGTTTTTTCCATTTGGTGAATAATGCCCGGTTCCGTGGCAACAATAAATTCAGACTGATCACTTTCTTGAGAATACTTGAGCAGAGACGTTGTGGAACCAATATAATTGGCATGACGTAAAACCGGTTCTTCGCATTCAGGATGAGCAATAATTTCTGCTTTCGGGTGAGTGGTTTTAAGCTGGACAATTGCTTTTTCCGAGAAGGTTTCATGAACAATACAGCTTCCCTCCCACAACACGAGATCGCGACCCGTTTGCTGCATCACATAGCGTCCTAAATTACGATCAGGGGCAAAAATAAGCGGCTGATTTTCAGGAATTTGATTAACAATTTTCACTGCATTAGAACTGGTGCAAATAATATCACTCATCGCCTTAATTTCGGCGGTGCAGTTAATGTAAGAAATGACTAAATGATCGGGATATTTGGCTTTAAATTCGGCAAATTCTTTGGGGGGACATCCTTCTGCTAAGGAACATCCTGCATCTAAATCAGGAAGTAATACCAACTTATTGGGGTTCAAAATTTTTGCGGTTTCCGCCATGAAATGAACCCCAGCAAAGACAATCACATCTGCATCAGTATTCGCTGCTTTTTGAGATAACCCCAGAGAGTCGCCAATGTAGTCCGCAACGTCTTGAATATCTCCCTCTTGGTAATAATGGGCTAAGATGACCGCGTTCAGTTCTTGTTTGAGGCTATCAACAGCAGTCACTAAGTCAGTGGGTATGGTATTCGTATTTGATTTTGATTTGGCAAAAGCAGTTGTAAACACAGTTGTGTACGATTTCTCGAATTATAGTTAGTTGTACCAAATATTATAGTTAAAATTACCAAAATTGTCAGGTGGAGACTTGGGCGATCACAATTGCGCGCCGGGGGGCGGGATAGCCTTCAATGGTTTTACTGTGATCATTGGGATCTAAAAAGTTTTCTAAGGAATGGGAAGTGATCCAGTCGGTGCGTCGTTGTTCTTGAATGGTGGTAGGCGTGACATCAACGACTTGGATCTGTTCAAAGCCACATTGGTCTAACCAAGCCGTTAAGGTTTTACAATTGGGGAGTGACCAGACATTGCGCATCTGGGCATAGCGTTTTTTAGGAATGAGAACATCTGTATAGTCTTCTGGAATGACAATGGTTTCTAAAACGACTTCTCCGCCGAGTTTGAGGCTGTTGTGTAAGGTTTGAAGATGGTCAAGCGGTGATCGCTGATGGTAGAGTACCCCCATGGAGAAAACAGTATCAAAGGCTTTTAACTTCTCTGGAAGATGTTGCACCCCCAAAGGAAGCACATAAGCATTAATTTCGGGTAAATAACGCTTGATCACTTCGTATTGCATGGTATAGAGAATAGAAGGATCTAAACCCACTACTAAGTTTGCGCCCATTCCCAGCATTCGTAAGGCATAATAGCCATTACCGCAACCGATATCTAAAACTGTTCGATCTTTGAGGGGGGTAATGTAATCCGCGAGTCGTTCCCATTTCCAGTCCGAACGCCACTCCGTATCAATATATACCCCAAATAAGTCGAGTGGACCTTTGCGCCAAGGAAGAAGTTGTTTTAAGCCAGTTTCTAACTGTTCATAACTCGCCTCGTCTGTATCGTCTTTACAACCAATTTTTACCCGATCCTGTAGCTCAACCTGACTGGGCTTTAAACTAGGGAGATAATGAACGGCTTCTTGCCATTGCAAAAAATGTCCATTACGTTTCGGTTGTAAGGCAGTTGCAACATCTTGAGGAAGCATATCTAGCCATTCTCTCGCTGGTGAGTTTAGCAGTTGATCGTATAACGGTTGATAATCAAACATAGGTCGCGCGATCAGTTGTTGAGGTTAACGGTTGTGTTAGTGGAATGATCGAATAGTGATTGATTGGGATAATTTTCATTACCACTAACTTTCTAAGATTTCATAAAATATGATTACATACGAACAAGCTACTATCTGTATTTCGACCTGCCAAATGTTGACAACTACCTTATGCGCGATCGAGTTATTAAGATTTGATGAGCCGAGAAAAATAATTTATATCTTGGCAGTAAATAGCAGAGGAGAAGAAATAGAGATAATAATTAATGAAGAGGGTAAAAGGACTTACTTATGATGAACGAACAGCTTAAACAAATGAACCGTCAAGACATTAGAGATTACCTTAGAAAACATCCATCTGATCAGAATGCTTGGGATATCTTTTTTCAGAAGTTGGAACAGAGTCCGAAACAAGAAATCACTTCTGATGAAGAGTTGATTAGAATTATCACAGAAAAAAGCAAACAATGACAAATGTTGGCGATAAAATTGAAGCAGAAAATTCACGTTGGTCATTTAGTGGGGAAATGAGTCAACACTTTGATCAACATATTAGGAAGTCGATTCCTTTTTATGAAACCAGTCATGAATTAGGAATTAATATTTCTGATTTTTTCTTAAGTGATGGGTCTGTCTGTTATGATTTGGGTTGCTCTACGGGAACTTTACTCGCCCGTTTAGCGACGCATCATCAAGGAAAACGGGTGCAATTTATTGGCATTGATGTGGAAGCGGAAATGGTCAATCATGCCCAAAATATCTGTCAAAGTTTCTCGAATATCGAAATTCGGAATGAAAGTTTAATTGATTTAG
>JAVLCL010000417.1:0-3179 GCA_031580825.1 Halothece sp. Uz-M2-17 | reverse complement strand
CCATTATCAGTAGTTTTCCCCCCTGTTATGGTTAATCCCTCTAAAGTTACCGCGACGGTTCCTGAACCATCAATATTAAACACGCGACTGTTGCCATCGGCATCAATGGTTAACTGATCTTCTCCCAAACCATTAATCGTCAGATCATCAGTAATCTCTAATTGTCCACTGGTGAGAGTAATTGTGCCACCACTTAAACTCCCATCAAAGTTGATGATATCGGCTCCTGAAGCACTATTGGCATCAATAATCGCTTGTCGTAGAGAACCTGCACCATTATCGCTGGTATTGCTAACTGTCAAGGTTGCTTGTTCAACAATAACTGCTTGCCCATCAATGGTTAAAGTGGCACTGTCGTCTTCTGCTTGCAGTCGGGCTAAAGTTTCTGGATTTAAATCTTCCCCTTGTATTAAAGAAGCAAAGATCGCCCCCTCATCCCCTAGGGCATCCGTTGAATTGAAATAATCGTCAATAGCGTGCCCTACTTCTTCCAACCCAACCGAGGTCAGCGTTTCCGAACCAGAGGCAAGTAACTCTTGCGATAAATAAATCGTACCGTTGCCATAAGCCCCAAGTGCTCCTTCTAGAGTCGAACTGGGAAGAATTTCGAGTTCAATTTCATCTAAAAAAGACCCTCCCAAGAGCACTGTTTCCATTTTTTGCGCTGTCACCGAGTTGGCTGCAATACCAAAACTGGTTTCTAAAATTGTTCCCCATTCCTCTCCGCTCACTCCTTGCAAGAGGGAGTCATAGGCATTACTCAATAATGAATTGAAGGGGCTATGGTCTTGAGAAGTCATCATGATTTAGATCGGGAATAACAACGGAACTTAAAGTTAGAGAAATGTAACAATACCAATATATTCAATGATGCTGATAAAGGTCAAATTGAATGGGTGTTTTCAATAAAAAGAAAACTTGCCAAAATTGTCATCTTTTAACGATTAAAATCACTTTAAAAAAGTAATTAGTGATGAAAAGCAATAATTACTATTATGCTCTAGCACAAATAAATCAGTAAATTTGATAGATGATTTGATTCCTAATCGTTTGATTAATCCGTAATCTCTTCAGTAAGAGCATGACCATTGAGGAGATTGCAGAAGTCACTCAAGGGATGAATCAAAATGAGCAGTAAGTGATCCGCGCGATCACACTTTAACTTTTGCCAAAAATTAGGAAACTCAAGATGAGACAATAGGGAAAACTCATCCCTGATTCCTTTGACTCGAAATCTTCACGACCAATTTAGCAAAGACTCTCTCGCAGAACTGTTTGATCTCTTTGGAAAAAGCGAGGTGGATTCTAAAGTAGCTTCCGAAGTTCGCGAAATTGATTTCTTTTTCACTCCCGATCCCGACAAGAAAGAGCACTTAACCGCCTTAGGTTTCTTGGGAAAATTGGGGTTAACCCTGGCTGTGATTGAACCCTATCGTAATCCCATTAACGCTCAAGAAGTCCGCAAGTGCTTAAAAAAATTAGTCATTCGTCATTCGTCATCTGTCATTAGTCACTAAGCGCGAATCTCCGAAGCAACCCATCAATAGTATGCAGGAAACAAAGGACTAATGACTAATGACGCGAAATCCCCTGAAGCAAAGGTCAGCGGGTGAGCTGAAGAATCTTTGGTCGCGGTCAAGTGCAAATGCAAGCCATTGAAGAACTGCAGCAGTTGCCAGCAACGAACCCATTTCGAGACAGGATTCTGGAAATTGTAGCGAACATGGTTGCTATCTTAGAAGTAAGACAGCAAGAACAACAAGGTTTAGAAAGTGAAGAGAGGGAATTTCTCATGCAGTTATCAACGGTTTATACCCAGCGTATTCAAGAAGCTGAACAACGAGGTGAACAACGGGGTGAACAACGCGGCATCGCGATCGCGCAACAAAGATTGCTCCGAAACCTCTTAAGTAAGGAAATAACAATTGAGGAAATTGCGGAATTGACTGAGCTTTCCCCAGAAGAAGTCACTCAACTGATTAATCAAGATGAACAGTATAGCGTTTCTTAGTCTATTTTTGTGATTTGTGATTTGTGATTTATTATTAGTTAACAAAGGACAAAACAATAAGGACTTTTACCGCCAGATTTTGGCAAGATTTAAGTTAAATCCCTTCAAAACATCTTCCCCAGAAAGAAACTTGGGAGCTTCTAAAATTTCTACCGCTTGTTTGGCACGGTAGATCGCAACACGCTTATTTCGTGGCTCAATTAGCCAACCTAAGCGACAACCAGTTTCCATATATTCTTCCATTTTCTCAGTTCCTTGCTTCCAAGAATCTGAAGGAGAAAGCAATTCGATGATAAAATCGGGGCATAATGGTAGAAAGCCCTTCTTTTCCTCTGTTGTTAGTGCGTTCCATTTTTCTAACGGAATCCAAGCGGCATCAGGCGATCGCTGTGCGCCATTGGGTAAAGAAAATCCCCCAGAAGAATCAAAGGTTTTTCCCAACCCCGTTTGGCGATTCCATACACCTAAATCAATAATGAGTTCAGCATTCCAAGCGCTAGTTTCTCCTCCTGTGGGCGACATAACAATTAATTCTCCGTTAGCGTTGAGTTCTAGCTTGGTGTCGGGGTTGGTTGCACATAGGGTGTAAAATTGCTCTTTGCTTAATTGAATGACGGGATTGAGGTTGAGGGTGGTAGTCGTCATAACGGTTAACTGCTGGAAGGGTCTCAAATTAATTTTACAAGGTTGGTTAGAGCGGTGTTGGGTGAGGGGCAAAACATGGGTAAAATCTCGAAAGAAGCGCGATCGGCAAATAGCGGAGCTAGATCGCGCTTTCACTTTTGTTTTGCCAAAAATGGGGTCGGTTAACGAACTCATTATATTTGGCGTTCCTTATAATGAATCCTGTTGTGATTCTGTAAGAGTAGCCTCTATGACTTCTCCCCAGACCCCTGATTCCCATCCCCTGCGAAGTGTCCATACTAATACCTTCCCTCATCTTCTCTCACAACTGGGAATTTCCCTAGTCATCTCCACCTATCAAGCCGGAAAACTGATCCTCCTCCGTGAAGATAACGGTGTAGTTAACACTCACTTCCGCACCTTTCCCAAACCCATGGGCTTAGCTGCGACGCAGGAAAAAATCAGTTTGGGTAGTGCCTATCACATTTGGGATTTCCGTAATGTTCCTGCTGTCAGTGAGCGATTAGACCCCCCTCATCGTCAT
>JAVLCL010000416.1:0-3192 GCA_031580825.1 Halothece sp. Uz-M2-17 | reverse complement strand
AAAGTGTTAGTTTGTCTATAAATGTCTTCATCTTCAACGAAACTTTGTAATACAACATGAGTGCCATAAATGGTGGGGTTGGCAAGCCATGACCTCAGAAAAGTCAATTAAAAAGTATTAAGTTTAGGCACTTGTGTCATATCAATAACATCGGGACGTTACATAAAGTTATTGTGAAGAAAGTATTAAATTAACCATGTTTAATCAGAAAATAGATCGCGCGATCGCGCTCTTAGGTGGATTATCTTCATTAACCCTTTTCACCCTCAATCAACCCGTTTCTGCACAAAATGGAGGATGTCAAAAAGAAATTATTCTCTCTTCCGTGAAAGTATTAAACGGTCAAGGCGTTGGTGAAGGCAAATTGGAAATGGAGATTACCGGAGAAATTGGCAATCTTCAACAGCGCACGGTAGAAGCTCGAAAAGTTAAAAATGGGGAAACCCGTGATCTCGATGGAACATTTACCCCCCTAACCATTCCTCAGAATTCATCCTTAAACATTCCCTTAGAAACCTCCGTTATTGAAGAAGAAGTCGGTGCTGATTTTGCTGTCGGTAAAAATGATGAAGGAACAACAGAAAGTACCCTTACCCTCAAATGCGGTGTTGCTCGACAAGTCGATCAAAATGTTGTCATTTACGGCAATAATAACGCCCGAGTTAGGGTCACTTACAATATCAAAGATGCGAACTTGACCCAAAGTGCTCAACAAGGACTTAGCCCCGCTCATACCGTCGTCATTGCAGGTGGGAATCATTCCGGTTCAACCGACTATACACTCATTGCATCCGATAAAATTGAACAAGTCAAAGGAACCCTCAGTGGTCATGCAGTAAGTATTCAAAACCGTGATCAAGTCAATGGTAACCGCGCTCAGGGTGCAGTTAGTAGTGGTGCTGATGGTTTCTATGTCATGGGAGATATCAAAAACATTCAACTTGACAATCCCAATGCTGCAACCATTTATGTCGATGGTAAAAAATATAACCAACAAAGCACCATTGATTTAACAGAATTATCCTCCGAAGCTCGTTGGGAGTCCGGTCGTCTCGTCAGTGCTAACAATGCAACCAATACCCAAGATCTGCCTTGGCAAGGGAGTACCAGTGATGATAGAGGCTTTGTACGTTTAGATGAAGTGACTCTCGAAAATGGTCAAACCACAACCGCTTTGCGAACTCATCCCAAATGGGTCTCCAATGGCACCATCAAAGGCTGGCATCCTTGGGTAGAATTACCTGAAAATGCAGTTTTCTCGGCTCAGGTTGGTTTTGTTCAAGGCGCAAGCAATACCGACGGCGTAACCTTTGAAGTGTGGGAACACCACAAGGAAGGAGGACGCACGGTTTGGAACAAGGTTGCCGAAGTTGAGAAAGAATACACCGGTAATTTACAAGAGATTCAAGCGGATCTTTCTCATCTTGCGGGTCAAGAGGTCAAAATTGAATTGCGCGTTGATGCTGGTGAATCTTCTGGTCAAGACTGGGCTGCTTGGAAAGATGTTGAAATCACCTCTGGATCGTAATTTATAGTGCTACGCGCTAGGCAATAGTTGATAGTGAAAGGGTTTCAGGGATCAGTAATGTTGTCCTAACCCAAGTTTGTAGTGCTATGTAAAATCATTGGGGGGAAACTTTTCTCCCCAATCGTCAACAGGAAACAGGTCATGGTAGGATTACTTTCTGGTTTAGGAAATCTCAAAAAACATGATCACCGTTGCTTTACCCAAAGGGGCTTTACTGAAAGAAAGTATCCGTTTATTTCAACAAATTGGCTTAGATTTTAGTGCCTTTAATGATCCCAAAAATCGTGCTTTGCAAATTGTTGATCCGACGAATACCGCCAGAGCTTTATTAGTTCGAGCCTTAGATGTTCCCGTTTATGTGGAATATGGACAAGCCCAAATGGGAATTGTTGGCTATGATGTCTTGCGCGAGAAAACACCAAAAGTTGCAGATTTAGCAGATTTACAGTTTGGTTACTGTCGGTTATCGGTTGCAGTAAAGTCAGATAGTCATTATGAGCGTTCTCTCGATTTACCGGCTCACGCCCGAGTTGCTTCAAAATTTGTCCAATGTGCGCGAGACCATTTTCACAGTTTAGATTTACCTGTAGAAATTGTTCCCTTATATGGTTCTGTAGAATTGGGACCGATTACGGGAATGTCAGAAGCAATAGTCGATTTAGTTTCTACCGGACGCACCCTCCGCGAAAACGGCTTAGTTGAAATTGATTTGTTGTTTGAAAGTACCGCCCACCTGATTGCTCATCCTCTAAGTTACCGCTTAAATCAGGGAAACTTAGCAAAATATTGTCAAGGAATTCGAGAAACAATTACCCTTGAGCAAAACGCGCTCACAGCAACCCAATGATAGTGACAAAAGCACTTTTGATGGGTTACTAATGAGGGCTTGCTGTTGGGAAACTGAAAGTTTTACCAAATCAGGATTTGAGGCGATTAAGTTAAGGTAAAAATGCAAGTTCATTGATTGTTCAATCGTCAAAACCTTGCATCAAAACCTTAAACTTCTACCGATCAATCAACCCTAGGGCAACTTGCCTCTTGCCTTACTAAACCAACCAATGGACTTTTTCAGCAAGCCCTAATGAGTGGCTAACTATTTGAACTACCGCTAAAGACTCGTCCAAGCTGCTTAAAGTTTTCCAGAACATTCCCAGTCCCTAAAACAACACATTTTAGAGGATCTGGAGCAACATGGGTGACAATTCCTGTTTCATGACTAATTAACGTATCTAGCCCTCGTAACAGTGCACCTCCACCAGCTAGCATAATACCGCGATCAATGATATCTGACGCTAATTCCGGTGGTGTACGTTCTAAAGTTCGTTTCACTGCTTCCACAATCACCGATAAGGGTTCCGACATACTCTCGCGAATTTCTGGTGCTTTGATCGTGACCATACGAGGTAATCCTGAAAGCAAATGGAGTCCTCGCACATCCATAGATAAATCATCATCGCCATCTGTGGGATATGCTGAACTCACCCGAATTTTAATTTCTTCGGCAGTTCGTTCCCCAATAACGAGGTTGTGGACTTTTTTCATATACTGAGTAATCGCATCACTGAGTTCATCACCCGCCACACGAACTGATTCGCTTAACACTGTCCCTTGTAAACTTAGAACAGCGACTTCCGTGGTTCCCCCACCAATATCAATAATCATGT
>JAVLCL010000415.1:0-3197 GCA_031580825.1 Halothece sp. Uz-M2-17 | reverse complement strand
ACCATAGAAGACGAGTTTAATTTCTTCATCAACATCAATGGGAAAGTCAAAATCATAAACTTTTTTTGACCTCAAAAATCTTTCCCGTAAATCTTTGTAGTTCGGTACAGTTTTCACTATAGCCACTGCGTCAAAATACTCTTTGCTAATCCGAATACCCTTGATTTTTCGCTGTTTTGAAGTATTATTTTTAATAGTAACAACAATTTCAAATTTTTCCCCTTCTTTAACGTGGAGAGGGGCTTCTACTTCTGCGAAAACACCTTCTGGATATTCAATCCAATCAGGATCACTTACTTGAGGTGGAGGATTTTTAGCCTCGCTGGAACCTGCACAACTCGATAAAAAAATCATTAAAGCTAGTGAACATACTACTAAACTTGAGATTCGTCTCATTACTTCACTCCTTTTGAATTTTCCACTCTAATCTACCACAATTCGTTTATAGTGTGTGTTGTGTATCTTAAGTTTTTGTGATGTAAGATACCAGTAATTTAAATCAATAATTTAATGTATTTTTGATTATTGACATTAATAAGAGATAGGAAATAAGCCAATGAATCAGTTAAATCATTACCAAGGTATTATCATAAAATTTGTTCACAACTTCTTGTTCCTGATCTCGGAGAAGTTTTAATCTTTGATGATGAACGAGGTTACTATATTTGGTTAAATCTTGGTTGGAAAGATGAAAAAAGGTCAATGTTATTTCAGTTGACGTTCGTCTCAAAAACAATAAATTTTACATTGAGAACGATTGGATAGAAGCAAAAACTACCAATGAATTAATCCGAGAAAATACTCCCAAAGAGGAGATTGTATTAGCGTTTTCTCCTCGGTGAACTCGCAAGTTAACTGATTTGGTGATGTCCGTAGAACGGTAGCTTTGCCACATCCTGTCACTTTTCAAGGAATCTGTGTTGTGGTAACTCCTAGTGGTGAAATGGTGCTAGGATAGCGATGATTCTGACACAGCTTCGATTCCTGACAGAAAGTTTAGTGTTTCTTAACCTATGAACCAGAATGGTCACACCACTGAAGAATCCCCAGTTCGTTTGCAACGGGATGATAAACAGGTGTTACTCTATCTCCCGCCAGCACCTGCACTGGAAATAACAAATGATTGGGCTGAGTTGTGGCAACATTTAAACCATCGGCTCAATGCTAGTGAAAAATTTTGGGAACCCCAAACCTTGGTCGCGATGCAAGCGCGGGATCGACTTTTAGATGGATCACAACTGAGCGCGATCGCGCACGCCTTAAAACAAGTCGATTTACATCTATTTTCCATTGAAACAACTCGTCGCCAAACTGCTGTCGCAGCAGCAACTGCGGGTTACTCGGTGATTCAACCGCCTCCTGTCTTTCCTCAACCCTCTGGTGTTACGACCAACCAAATTAAACACGGTGAACCCCTCTACTTAAAAACGACCATTCGTTCTGGTATGGAAGTGCGCCATGACGGAACTATTATTCTCTGTGGAGATGTCAATCCCGGTGGAGCAATTCTTGCCCAAGGGGATATTATAATCTGGGGAAGACTGCGAGGAATGGCTCATGCCGGTGTCAAAGGCAATCGCGCTTGTCGAATTTTTGCCTTACAACTGCAACCAACTCAACTGCGAATTGCGGATACGGTTGCCCGTGCTCCCAATACCCCTCCTCAACAGCAGCAAGCAGAGATTGCTTATATTGCAACAGAGGGCATTCGCATTACCCGAGGACTCGATTTTGCGAAAACCCACTGTTTTGTTAGTGAAAAAGAATGTTGGGAAGATCTCCCCACTTAATGTCAAATTACAGTCGTTTTATTCTTGCTGCAAGCGACTGTTGCCTCATTTAAATATAGACCTTGAAACCAAATCAGTATTATTAATGAAATTATGAGTCGAATTATCGTCATTACATCCGGAAAAGGCGGTGTTGGAAAAACCACAACGACTGCTAATCTTGGCTCAGCATTGGCGAAGTTAGGCAATAAAGTTGCCTTAGTGGATGCAGATTTTGGCTTGCGCAACTTAGATTTGTTGCTTGGGTTAGAAAGTCGCGTTGTTTACACTGCCATTGATGTCATTAATGGGGAGTGTCGTCTAGAACAAGCGTTAGTGAAAGATAAACGTCAATCAGGGATGGTATTGCTTCCCGCAGCCCAAAGTCGTGGCAAAGAAGCCATCAGCCGAGAACAAATGAAAGATTTAGTTACTCGTTTGGCTCCGGATTACGATTATGTGGTGATTGATTGTCCGGCGGGAATTGAAATGGGCTTTCAGAACGCGATCGCGCCGGCAACCGAAGCTCTGATTGTGACTACTCCAGAAGTGGCTGCGGTGCGTGATGCAGATCGAGTCATTGGCTTGCTCGAAGCTAATAGTATTACCAATACTAAACTCATTGTCAATCGGGTGAAACCAGAAATGATCCAAGCCAACAACATGATGAGTGTCGAAGATATTCTCGATATTCTCGCGGTTCCTCTAATTGGAATTATTCCCGATGATGAACGAATTATTGTGTCCAGTAATCGTGGTGAACCGTTAGTATTAGAAGAAAAATTATCTATTCCGGGACAAACATTTAATAATATTGCGCGACGGATTAGAGGCGATGAAGTCAGTTTTTTAAACTTGACAGAGGGTCAAGATAGTCTGCTCAAACGCATTCGCCGTTGGTTTACTGAACCCCTTTAAATCAGTGACCAGTAATTAGTGACCAGTGACCAAAGAACAACGAACCAGTTAAAATGATGGATCTTCTAGAACGACTCTTTAAACGTAATCCATCCCCTAGTAGTCGGGATGAAGCCAAACAACGTCTAAAACTCATTATCGCCCATGATCGGTCAGGGTTGAGTGAAGAAACCCTAGAAACCATGCGCAAAGAAATTTTAGAAGTGGTCGCCCGTTATGTAGAAATTGACCTCGACAGCACCGAGTTTAATCTTGAAAATGAAGAAGGAATCACCGCCCTAATTGCTAATTTACCCATTCGTCGCGTTAAACAATAACGAATAACAAATAAATTATGTGCCGTCTCCTCGGTTATCTCGGTTCACCCCTACAGCTAGACCAACTGCTATGTCAGCCCAAACACTCCTTAGTGGTGCAAGCCTATCAACCCAAAGAAATGGAGTCAGCGCTGATGAATGCAGACGGGTTTGGGATTGGTTGGTATCATCCCGAAAAAGCAACAACTCCTTA
>JAVLCL010000414.1:0-3199 GCA_031580825.1 Halothece sp. Uz-M2-17 | reverse complement strand
TGGTTCCTGCTGGCCAGTTTTTAATTTTGTCACAAATACGACCGACAGTGCGGACACTGGCATCGTAAATTGGTTCATCAGGGGTATTGTAAATCCCAATGTGGAGGTCTTCGCCTCCCCAAATTCGATAGTAGAAGCCGTCGGCACTACCACTGTCGTAGTAATCTTGTGCTTGTTTTGCGACTGCGTCTGCTTTAGTCATACTAATTACTTCACCTATTGACGTTCTTGAAAATTTTCCTAACCTTAAAGTAAATAAGGTTGGGATTTTCGACCTGACCTTAAGACATTTTGCGGTGACTAACAAGGCTAGATTTCACTGGTTATAGCCTGTTTACAACACCAAAGTCTTGGTTTGAGATCTCAGGCTTAATCTTTTTTCGCAACGTGAATATAGAAGTCTGGATCATCTTGATGATAAGTTTCTTGGAAATCACCATAGGTTGTAATATCTTGGAATCCAACTTCATGGAGTAAACGACGAACATAATCTTTCCGGAGTGGGAACATATTGAGGTGATAAACACACTCATCAGGGAACTCATAACGGAAACGAGCTAAACCATCATCCACATATTCAGGTTCAGCTTTAACATTATCGCCACAGTAGTAATAAGTATGCTTACTCTTGAAGCCCTCATCGAGAATTAGGTCATAATTCCGTTGGTCTAAAATTAAAATTCCGTCATGTTTTAAGACGGAATAGAATTCAGCGAGGGTTTTGCGACGATCTTCTTCGGAAAATAAGTGAGTAAAGGAATTCCCTAAACAAATGACCGCATCAAACCGTTCTTGAATATTACGGGTTAATTGTCGCCAATCAGAGTGAACGGTTCTGAGGATTTGCTCTTTACGAGTTGCGTTTTCAAATGCTTTAACGAGCATTTCAACACTACCATCCACACTAGCGACATCAAAGCCAGCTTCAATGAGACGAATGGAATGGAATCCGGTTCCAGTAGCAGCATCAAGTACACGCTTTGCCCCGTGTTCTTTGAGGGTTTTAATGAAGAATTCTCCTTCACTGCTGGAACGAGCGTGCCAGTTGATTAGTTCATCCCACTTTTCAACAAAGCCTTCAATGTACTCATTTTGATAGTGATCACTATCACGAACTTCAATGGGGTTTTCACCGTAGTTTTGAACTTGCTTTTCTTGGATAGTCATAAGTTACTTCTATTTGTTTGTGGAGTTATTGTTTTCGAGCCTTACTTCACAGCTGCACTGCAAACGCTCACGACCCAACTTAAATAAAGGTTATCTATTCAGTTTTGACATTTTTTGGGGAAATTTCGGAATCATTAGCATCAAATGAATTGATTGTGCTCTCATTTTTTTCCTCGTTTAGGAAATTGCATAACTGTCAAGTAAGTTCTCTGTTTCCCTTCTGATAAGGTTTTGGGGTTTTTATTGGTTAGGTCATTGTGAGTCGCTTTTTGATTTTAAAAATACTTCCCCCAAAATACAAATGTCATTTTAGAATTTGGCTATCTTAGTAACCCCTTACATTGAATCGTGGATTTGCATTTCTGTCTAGGGGGGAGCGACAAAATAACACAATCTTAATAAAAATTAATATTAAAACTATCTTAAGATAGATGAAAAAAAGTAACATACAAGATTCACCAGAATAATGATCAAACCAGACGAGTGGAAATTGCGACTGATTCGTTCGGTTCTACGGCTACAGTGGTACGGGTAAGGATCGTTAAGATTGAGGCTAGTAGGTAAGAATTGATTGAAAAGGGGGCAAGTGGTGAGTGTTCAGCAGTTGCCAGCATTAAGCCAAATGATGGAGACACACCAGTCATCGGTGCCAAGAAAAATGGATCAATTGCAAGGATGGCGGAAATGGTATGGCGCGATCGCGTCACTAGAGTCATTACTAAAACCGATCGCGCAGGGATTGATTTTATCTAGTCCTGCCCCAGTCACCAACCCCAGTCAATTTGATCAAGACTTGACCACAGTTGTCTTTACACCGGAAATTTCCTTATCTGGTCTTCAATCTTCACATCTCCTCACTTTTCCACCCGTTCGCGGAGAAAAAACGACACACTCTCCCGCAATCCGAACCATACCACTATCCGCAGATGATTCCTTACAAGATGAGCAGTTTTGCTTGATTTTTACCCCAGAATTTTCTCTGTTACTGGTGTTAACTGTTGACTCAGATGGAAACTCACATTTTGACTTTTCCTTTGATCCGGAAGTCACACAACGGGCTTGGCTAACGCTGCGATCGCGCTTACAAACAAATTCTCCCGAACAACTCCCATTCATTGAAGAAAAACGAGAACAGTTTCCCCTTTGCCCTCCTCATTATCGTCTCGTCAGTGATTTCAGCCGACAGTTGCTGAATCATCTCCCTGCGGAACAACCCGTTCCTGAAAACCACAAAGTCGATCAAATCACCACACCTGATGTGGAATTGTTACAGGCTTTGACACATGAAGTGAGAACGCCCTTAACTACGATTCGGATGTTAACGCGGTTACTTCTAAAACGGAAAGATTTAGGGTCAGATGTATTGAAACGATTGCGGTGAACAAATTAACCGCATGGAACTGATCTTTCAAGCAACAGAATTAGAAGGGAAAGCCAACAAAGGAGTTCAATTAACGCCCATTCCCCTAGAAGATTTATTTGCAAAAAGTATTCCTTACTGGAAAAAACAGGCAAAACGGCGCAATGTGGAATTAGATCTAATTCTTCCTGAACAGTTACCCACCGTTATTAGTAGTCCGGATTTATTGACACAAGTTTTAACAGGATTAATGGAAAACTTTACCTCCCGTTTACCCAGTGGTGGCAAAATGAAAATCCAAGTCACCACAGCGGGAAGCCAAATTAAGTTGCAATTGTTATCGCAAACTTCAAACGCACAAAGCATTGGTCAAGATATTGTTCAATCTCCCGGGAAATCCATTGGTCAGTTGTTAACCTTACAACCGGAAACCGGAAGTCTCAGCTTGAATCTAAATGTGACTAAAAACCTATTTGAAGCCCTCGGTGGAAAGTTAACCGTCCGTCAACGTGCGGAAATGGGAGAGGTTTTAACAGTATTCCTTCCAGCAAGCATCATTAATCAGTGACCAGTGATCACTAATGACCAATTAAATAATCTGCCAATTCGCAAAAGCCTTTTCCTTCTGCTGCTTCTGTGATGTACTGAGGTGTGTGTGTGAGTTGCTGAGTG
>JAVLCL010000413.1:0-3206 GCA_031580825.1 Halothece sp. Uz-M2-17 | reverse complement strand
TCTTTGACTCCCCAAACCATCAACTAACTGTTTTCCTTTTTCGCTCATCTGTTGACGTTTTTGCTGTGCAGGAAGTAAGTCAGAAATAGCTGTTGTCAGTTGGTTAACTGTTAATTTTTGATACCAACCTAAACTGATTGTTACTCCCATTTTACCTAACTGTTGCGCGATCGCGCTTTGGTTTTCTGCTACCGTTATAATCACACTGGGTAAGCCCATAAAGGCGAGTTCCCAATTGGTTGATCCTCCTGCTGCAATGGCAACATCTGCCCAAGCCATCCATTCTGGCATATTCGTCACATTCTGCTTCAGTGTCATCGAGACGGGAGACACTGGCGCCACTGCTTGCAACTGTTCATAATGAGGGTTACTTCCTCCTACAATTACCACGACTTCTAATGCTTCTGTTTCTATAGCAGATAAAGCGTGCATCACCTTCAGTGTTACATTGTCTGGATCGCTTCCGCCAAGGGTGACAAAAATTTTACGGGCGGTTTGGGGAATTTCTCGTTTCCAGTGTCGCCATTGCCAAAACTCCCGTCTTAAGAGAGCGTAGTCTGTTCCTAATAATAACTGCGTATCGTTTTCTCGATAAGGATATAAATTCTCATTCGCACCAAGGTTTTGATTTAAAACCAAATCAGCCGAATAATGTTCCGCGTGTCCATAATCATCAACAAATAGCACCTTTAATCCTGCTGTTTTTAGTTGTTGCTGATAGTCTCCTCCAAACTGATACCCATCAACAACAACCCAAGAAACTCCTAATTTTTGAGCTAAAGCAATAACTGCTTCTCCATCTTCTCTGCTTCCTGATCTGACCGATAATTGATGAATGGTTATTCCTTCTGTTTCCAAGCGAGTTTGTAATTTTCCGATGTCTGTTGCAACGGAAAAAATGGCATTTCCCCCTAAGTTTTGCCATGCTTGAGCCAGTGCTAAGCAGCGCATTATATGACCACTTCCGATCGCGGTTGAGGCATCAACTCGGAATAATAAATTAAACTTGTTTTCAGTTTTCATTGAGGATAACTAACAATAGGAATTATCTTTTTTCCAGTAAGAACCATGTCATATCATCTTGAGGGAAATTTCTATCTCTATGATAAACAAAGCCATAATCAATTAAATATAAATCTGGAAATTGATCTAGCATTTCTCCAGCAAAATCACGTTTAAATAAACGTTCTTCATGCCCTCGATAATTAACAGTTACAGGACTTGGATTATAGTATTCTGCAAGGCAAATATAATGGTTGCTCCTTTTGTACAGTAAATCATAAACTTGAGGTAAATAGTCGGGATTAATATGGATTAGAACTCCCTTACTTAAAGTAAGATCAAATTTATTTGTTTCTTGAAAATTTAGAATAGATTGATGATATACTGTCACCCCCCCCATTTTTTCTAGCTCTTTAACTGCTTTTTTATTGACTTCAATTGCTGATAAATTAACTTGCGGTAAAAGTTGCTTAATTGCTTTTAAATTCAAACCAATATTTGCTCCAATTTCGAGTAAAGAATTGATGTTCTCTGTTCTATACAAAATTTTAGAAAAGAGAGCAATATTACTTGCTATAGAGAATTCATCACAATTTCTTGTAACATAATCATCTTCGAAAGTTCCTGACCAAAATTGCTCTTGCTCGGTTTTATAGCTTGTCATTTACAAATCTCCTTACTGTAGTAATTTTTCTTCCTTAATCAATGATCGCTCTAATAAAAATTCCCCAAACAAAATATCCTGTTCAGTATCAATATCAAGACCCCGAAGCCAAGGCATTTCATAAGCAGCTAACGGATAAGCATAGTATCGTTTTTCTTTTTGAAACTGCTTAATATCGACAATTGTAATAGCGCCGTTTGATCTTACTAAATCAGGAATTTTTCCAGGTTTAGCTTTTGCTCCCAAACGATCAATCCATTCGGGATGTAGCGGTTTCAGAAATCCCCTTTGATCTAAGATTAATGAACTTAAAGGAGAATGTTCTATCTTACTAACACTCATTAGAAAGTTAGCCTGACTTTCTAAATATCGATCGAGCGCTCCTTTTATATCAGCAACGGCTCGAAAGGGAGAGGAGGGTAATAAAATCACTAAAGTATCAAACTGCTCAGAATTAGATTCTAGCTGCTCTAAAGCGTGTAAGCAAACTTCTACCACCCCTGCTGGATCAACGGCTAAATGTTGGGGTCTCATAAAGGGAACTTCTACCCCTAAACGCCTTGCTTCCTCAGCTACTTGTTCATCTTCTGTGCTAACCACTACTTTATCAAAACAGTTCGCTGCTAAGGCAACTCGGACTGTCCAAGCAAGCAGCGATCGTCCTCCTAAAGACCTTAAGTTTTTCTGAGTGAGGCGTTGAGAAGCTCCCTTCGCGGGAATTAATGCTAATGCTCTTCCTAAACTGCGATTGCTCATGCTAAATCCGTCCATTCCACTTGCTTTCCTTCTGGACAATCCTTGCGTACATAACGTCCAATAAGTTGTTCGACATCTTTTGGGAGAATTCCATATCCAGGAAGTTTGTAGTCAATTAGTTCTTCTGTAAGCATTTCTCCCGCTTGCACTGTTCGACGATAATAACAGCTACTGCGAGTTGCGAGACGCTTTTGGCGTTCAGTTTCACTCATCAGACGGCGAGTATTACCAAGGGCGGTTTCCACATCTCGAATTGTCTGTATAAATTGCTTCATTTCAGGGGGTTCTAGGGAAAAAATATGCTCAACGCTGCGAGTAGTGCGATCGAGGGTGATGGTTTTCTCCACTAAATTTGCGCCAAGGGCGACCGCAGCAACATCCATTTCCCAGCCTGGGGTATGGTCTGAATAGGCGATGGGAACTTGAAACATCCGTTTTAATGTAGGGATAATTCTTAAATTGATACTTTCTAAACGGGCTGGATATCCAGAGGGACACTGGTGAATAATAAAGTTTTCATTGCCTTCTTGTAAGATTAAATCAACCGCTTCTTCAATTTCACCAATGGTCGAATTTCCAGTATCAAGTTGAATACACATTCCTGTTTTTGCAGCTTGTCGAATGAGGGGGTGATGACTGACATCAGAGGAAGCGATTTTGATTGAGTGACATCCTAACTCTAGTAATAACTCTATATCTTCTGGAAAACTTACTGTTGCAAAAAAGGCTATCCCTTCATGATCAGCCGTCGCTTTAACTTCTCTCCACTCTGCTTGGGTGAGAG
>JAVLCL010000412.1:0-3212 GCA_031580825.1 Halothece sp. Uz-M2-17 | reverse complement strand
TTCCTTATCGAAACAAGGTAACCGCCTACGCTTTATGGTGTTTTTATTTTATGGGGGTAGCTGGAATTCATCGCTTATATGCGAGACGGTACTTCTCTGGGGTTTTCTATCTCATGACATTTGGCTTTTTTATGATTGGTCAATTTATTGACTTACTCTTGATTCCTGGCATGATTGATGAAGAAAATCTAAAGATTAAAGCACTTTATGGTTATCAACCCAATGAAGCTAGTTTTTATCAAACGCCAGAAAGTATTATTGTGAATTTACCTAAAAGTGAAGCACCACAAGCCAATCTAGAAAGCAATAATAAAAAGCCACAGACCGATAAAGATATCGATCGCGCGATTTTAAGAACTTGTAAAGATACTGAAGGCGCAACCTTAGCTGAAATTTTTCTCGAAGTGGATGAAGAATATGAAAAAATTGAAAGTCGGGTTCAATATTTGATGCAAAAGAATTTGCTAACCATTGACAATCGGGTTGATGACGGTGCGGTCATTTACAAGATTAGTTAAAGTTAGAAGTGGTGTTCGTTTACCCAACACCACTCTTTTATCAATAATTTATAGGAGGTGAGTTAAAGCAGACCTAATACACCGTGTCCGGTGGCAACTTCTAAAATTAATAAAGAAATAAATCCGATCATGGCTAAGCGACCGTTAAGGCGTTCTGCATATGCAGTAAAACCAACGCGAGTTTCTTCTTGAACATAGACTTCAGGTTCTACTGCAAAGTTATTCATCTTGCCCTGATCATCAACGATCGCGCCTTTTCCTGTAGTCATTAATTTAATCCTTTTTTATACAACCTACAATCTACTATAGCGACAAAGTTAACTTTTGTAAAGATATTTAACAAAAATTTTACAAATGAAGCTCACTGCTGAACCCTTCACGGTCCAAAAACGCTTCCCGTTAACCATTTCTCGGGGAACAACCAGTACAACCACTAATCTCTGGGTGAAAATTGAAGATGAAGAGATTGAAGGCTGGGGAGAAGCAGTTCCCTTTTCCATTGGGGGTGGGGTGAGACAAACCACCGCAGATTTACAGCAACAGTTGCAGACGGTGATTCCCCTGTTACAAGAAATCAGCCCTCTCGCGCGATCGCGCATTCAATCTCAACTCAAAACTGCTAAGATTTCTTCTGCGATTCGCAGCGCGATCGATGTTGCTTGTTACGACTGGCTCGGAAAACGCACTGGACTTCCGGTTTGGCAAATTTTAGGACTAGATCCCGATAGTGTTCCCATTTCTGTTACCGTCGGGATTAGTTCCCCGAAAGACGGCAAAAAACGCTTAGAAAACTGGCAAAGCATTACGGGCGGAAAACGGATTAAAGTGAAATTGGGCAGTCCAGAAGGATTAGACGCGGATCAAAGACTCTTCCAAACTTTATACGACAATGCACCGAATGCAGACTTTACCATTGATGCTAATGGCGGATGGACACTAGACCAAGCGATCACCATGAGTTATTGGTTAGCTCGCTATAATGTTGATTACATTGAACAACCGCTTCCTGTGATTGCTGACGAGAAACTGCCCCTTTTGGCGGAAGCCTCTCCCTTACCCATTTTTGCTGATGAAAGTTGTTTCACCAGTGAAGATATTCCCCGACTGGCTGAGTTAAAGGTGCAAGGGATTAATATTAAGCTGATGAAAGCGGGTAGCCTCACCGAAGTTTTGAAAATGGTTTACACCGCTCAAGCCTGTGGATTACAAGTGATGTATGGTTGTTACTCGGACAGCGCGATCGCGAATACAGCAATGGCTCATCTTGGTAGTCTAGCCGATTATCTCGACTTAGACAGTCATCTCAATCTCAAAGATGATCCCTTTCAGGGGGCAATTTTAAACCATGGATATTTACAACCCAACACCTCACCCGGACTAGGATTGACGTATCATGCAGCTAACACCAGACCATCGAGTGGCAATTTTACTCCATGAAGGGATTCGTGGGGAACATGGCAAAACCGGCTTAACTTTTTTAAGATATAGCAAAGCAGCGATCGCAGCGATCATTGATCAGCAATGTGTTGGAGAATCCTTAGCTGATCTCAGAGGGATCCAGCGCGATGTTCCGATTGTGGAAAATATTAATGCTGCCCTCGCTTATCATCCAGATGTGTTATTAATCGGAATTGCTCCGTCTGGTGGACAACTCCCCCTTGCTTGGCAAGAAGAAATTAAACAAGCGGTTAAAGCAGGGTTATCAGTCGTAAATGGCTTACACACGCCTATCCGTTCCTTATTTCAAGAAGAATTAAAATTACAGCCGAATCAATGGGTGTGGGATATTCGAGAAGAACCCACTGGGTTAGGAATTGGCAGTGGTAAAGCACGCTTTTTATCTTGCAAAAGAATTTTAACGGTAGGGACAGATATGTCTATTGGCAAAATGTCCACCAGTTTAGAATTAGTGAAACTTGCCCAACAACAAGGCTATCGCACCAAATTTCTCGCTACTGGACAAGGGGGAATGATGCTGAGTGGTGCGGGGATTCCTTTAGATGCGATCCGCGTTGATTTTGCTGCGGGTGCGGTGGAAAAACTCGTCTTAGATGCAGGAGATACCGATTATGACTGGTTATTTGTGGAAGGACAAGGCTCACTCCTTCATCCGGGTTCAACTGCCGTCTTACCTTTGTTACGGGGCAGTCAACCCACAGATTTAATTCTAGTCCATCGCGCTAAACAAACTGCAATTAGAAACTTTCCAGAGATTAAAATTCCTCCTCTCACGGAGATCATCAAACTTTACGAAATGCTAGCAAGTGGCGCAAGTGCCTTCGGTGAGGTAAAAGTCAGAGGTATTGCTTTAAATACGTTTCAGCTTGATGATGAAAGTGCAAAACAAGAAATTGCGAAAGTGTCTGAGGAAACCGGTTTACCCTGTAATGATGTGATTCGTTTTTCAGGAGAAAACTTATTTTCAGCGTTAGTTTCATCTTAATAATAGACTTGATATAACCACAGCACCCCAAAATGATATAACCTGTCTTTGGTGTATCGTTTTGTTAAGAGATAAGGAGATCATCTTGGAACGCACATTTATCATGATTAAGCCGGATGGCGTGCAACGTGGCTTAACCGGAGAAATTATCCAACGCCTTGAACAAAAAGGGTTTAACCTCGTGGGGATGAAACTGATGAGCGTCTCTCGGGAACTGGCGGAAAAACACTATGATGTTCATAAAGATAAGC
>JAVLCL010000411.1:2972-3236 GCA_031580825.1 Halothece sp. Uz-M2-17 | reverse complement strand
ATGACTTAGAACTCAAACCAGGGAAACGCCGTAAAGGGGACGAAACTACTGCCGAAATTACGCAACGGCTGGAAAACATCACGCCCCCTGCAGTTGATCCGCCGGAAGTGGAAGCCCAAAAAGCTAAAATTAAGGATTTACAAAAGCGACTGAACAATCATCCGCTTCAACAATGGGGACAACCGAAAGAACTCATTAAAACCTTTAATCGTCGTCAACAACTGCAAGAAGAAGTAGAACAACATCATACCAATACCCGCGAAA
>JAVLCL010000411.1:0-2962 GCA_031580825.1 Halothece sp. Uz-M2-17 | reverse complement strand
TCAATCACAACACTGGCGAGAGTTCATCGAAATCTGTGAAGTTTTAGAAACCTTTAGCGCGTTAGACCATTACAAACCCACCTCCCTTGGAGAAACCGCTGCTGCCATTCGAGGAGATAATGAATTATGGTTAGGGCTTGCCTTACGCTCTGGACATTTTGATGAACTCACTCCTTCCTATCTAGCTGCGGCAAGTTGTGCCTTAATTACCGAAACGCCTCGCCCCGATAGTGAAAGCGATTTTCCCCCACCTATGCCGGTGATTAATGCTCTCAGGGAATTGCGCGGTGTCCGCCGAGAATTATTCCAAGTGCAACGACGGCATCGCGTTGCGATTCCACTTTGGTTAGAACCGGATTTAATTGGTTTAGTAGAACAATGGGTGGAAGGCATTGATTGGAGTGAACTTTGTGAAGCAACCAGTTTAGATGAAGGGGATCTCGTCCGGATTTTACGACGGACACGAGATTTCCTTTCCCAAATTCCTCATGTTCCTCATCTGGCTGATTCTCTACGGACTAACGCCCGACTGGCTGTGGAACAAATGGAACGTTTTCCAGTGCGCGAATTTGAGTGAAATGAGCTTAAGCTGTCCCAATGTCTTCGTACCACAATTGAGGAGACTGATTAATAAAATCACTCATTAATGTTTTACACTCACTGAGATTAAGATTGATCACTTCCACCCCTTGCTGTTCCATAAACGCTTGTGCGCCAATAAAAGTGGTTGCTTCTCCTGCAATCACTTTCGGGATGCCAAATTGGACGATCGCGCCAGCACAAAGATAACAAGGCATCAGCGTAGAATATAAAACTGTATTTTGATAATGACCAATTCGTCCCGCATTACGCAAGCAGTCGATTTCTGCATGAGTGACGGGATCATTATCTTGAACACGCTTATTATGTCCTTGACCCAGAATTTGCCCATTGCGGACTAACACGGATCCAATGGGAATTCCCCCTTCTTTTAAACCTTGTCTAGCTTGCGCGATCGCGCGTTCCATAAATTTATCCATATCATTTCTCTGTGAAATTTAGAGTACACTAACTAACTTAGCCTGAAAAGAAAGCAAGACCACCCTTTTCAGTAATTGATCCAGACCCGCTTTTGTTACTCTGTGAGCTTAAAAGTCTTGTCGTCTAACCTCTAAATACTTATCCCCTACCCCCAAAATACTAACTTTTCTCACCCCAAGTTCAAGTTGACTTCTGACCCCTTCACTGAACAGAGGGTTGAGTACAGTCTTAATTAATCTGATTAACTTTAACAGTGTCCTTATCATGTAACTGCAAGAATAGGGAACTCTATAATAAATCTTAAAATTAATAAATCAATTGCAAAACAATAACTGTTCTTTACATCAATACTGATTATTTTGTGTCATTCCATGGTGTCAAAAAGACACTATTTCAGAAGCCAATTGATCAGATTAGCAATTGATGTCATACTGCTGCCATTTTAATACCATGAAAAGATTCACCTTACGTTTAACAGATGCCGAATATATCAAGCTCAGAAATCATTGTGAAGAGCTACACATTTCTATGAATGACATGGTTAGGCAACTAATTCGAGAGTGGTCGCCAACCGAGCACACAACTGATCAAATTCAAAAAGAAGAGAATCTATAAATAAGGCTTTCATCGAGTCATTTAGATGTCAATTTAGGGCAAATTTACAATAGATTTGCTGCTCATTTCCGATGGATATTAAAAATTAAAACAAGATTAAGAATCATCATTTAGAGATAAAAAATAACATATTTAACAAAACTACAATTGAAAATAGACCAAGATTTAGAAAGAAAGCTCTAACCGGAAATCCCCGTGTCAGGTTTAACTTGAGACCAAGCTAAACCTGCTTTTGAACGGGATTTTCAGTTTCCGGATATCATTTTTGGAATGAATCAGAGAAGAGGGAATTTTTTTGTTGAAGAAGGAGTATTTTTTTCACTTCAACTGATAGTAGCAAGTTGAATTGTGAAAGAAGAACTGTCATGGGATCAATTCTAACCTAGTCAGATAAGGAAAGTTACTATGTCTTACACCATTCCTAAAAATTGTATTCAGTGTGGTATTTGTTTACCGGAATGCCCCACAGGTGCAATTCAAATTGATGAGAAACATGAATATTGGGTCGAACCCGCTTTGTGCAATAATTGTGAAGATAAAAATTGGAATCCTTTATGTGTGACCAGTTGTCCTGAGCATTTACCCCAACCCTTACCCACTAAAAAAGGACGATATAAAGCCGAACCCAGACCCTTAGATCCGCATCCCCTTTTTCCCAATGGTCATACTAATCCGATCGCGACATCAATGGTAATTTGGGAAGCCTGCAATATTCTCGCCAAGGGGTCAGCCGTATCATGGCAAACAGATAAACATGACCAGCTTTATTTTCAACGTCCGGTTAAACAAGGGAAAGGAAAGATTGACTTTTGGTTAACGAATGACCTGGTTGCTGACGATCCAGAAATTCTGAGTTCTATTGAAGCTCTACCCACAGTTGAAACTATGGATCTGCGTGCAGCTTGTCTCCATCTGATTTTTGCTGCTTATGCTGTCGCGATCGAGCATCCCTGGGAACAAGAATTTACCATTGATAATAAACAAATTGAACGGTATTTAGGCTTAGACAAGCGCAAAGATTTAAGTAAAGCAACCAAACTCAGTCTCATTAAATCTTTAGTGCAACAACCCTGCAAACTTCTCACGGCGATTGATTGGCCCCAACAAGGTAAAATTCAGTCTTTTTCAGTCGCCAAAGATCGAATTTGGCATTTAATGGCAATTGAAAACCACTTCCAAGAAGATGCAAAAGGGTATAAACATCTAGTGGGGATGACCTTTAAAATTAAAGCAGGAGCGTGGGCGGAGTATTTTCTCAACAAGCAAGGTTATAAAAAATCAGTTGCTTTTTATCAATATGGAACTTTGCCTAAGTTTGTTTTACAGA
>JAVLCL010000410.1:0-3241 GCA_031580825.1 Halothece sp. Uz-M2-17 | reverse complement strand
CCTTGCGGACCGCGAATGGTTACAGTTGCGGTCGGACGAGCATGATCACCACAAGACACCTGCACTAATTCTAAACCGAAGATATTCGGGGCTTGTTGGGTTTCGTCATTAACAATCGCTTCGAGATCCCAATCGGTAACTACTTTTTTCTTATCCGCAAGGTCTTTAAACCGCAAAAAGGCTTTATTTAATTCGGTTTCAGAGAGTTCATAACCTAAATCTCGCAGACGGCTACCAAAGGCATTCCGCCCTGAATGTTTTCCGAGAACAATTTGATTACTCGTCCAACCAATGGATTCGGCATCCATAATCTCATAGGTTTGCTTATGTTTAAGAACACCATCTTGGTGAATTCCAGATTCATGAGCAAAGGCATTTCCACCCACAATTGCTTTGTTTGGTTGGATGGGCATTCCGGTGAGATTTGACACTAAGCGAGACGTTTTATAAATCTCTTTTGTATTAATATTAGTTAAAGGTTCTTCTGACTCAGCAGGTCGTCCTAAGAATTGATTATAGAATTGACGGCGGACGTGGAGAGCCATCACTAATTCTTCGAGGGCTGCATTTCCGGCGCGTTCTCCAATCCCATTAATGGTGCATTCTAACTGTCTTGCCCCATTTTGAATTGCAGAGAGGAAATTTGCCACGGCTAAGCCCAGATCATTGTGTCCGTGAACCGAAATAATCGCTTGTTCAATGTTAGGGACATTTTCTTTCAAGCCACGGATTAACGCACCAAACTCTTCAGGAGTGGTATAGCCCACGGTATCCGGAATATTAATTGTCGTTGCGCCCGCAGCGATCGCGCTTTCTACGACTTGATAGAGAAATTCTGGATCAGATCGTCCTGCATCTTCTGCGGAAAATTCCACATCATCGGTAAAGGTTTTCGCATACCCCACCATTTTCGGAATTGTCTCTAACACCTGTTCTCGGGTTTTCCGCAGTTTATATTGCAAGTGAATATCAGAGGTAGCAATAAAGGTATGGATGCGTCCTTTGGCTGCGGGGGCAATGGCTTCTCCGGCTGCTTTAATATCATTTTCCATTGCTCGGGCTAACGCGCAAATCGTAGGACCGTCAGGGGTTCCTACATTTTCTGCAATGGCTTTTACCGCTTCAAAATCTCCCACACTAGAGTAGGGAAAGCCGGCTTCAATGACATCAACGCCCAACCGAGACAAAGCGCGAGCAATTGTTAACTTTTCGTCTCCATTTAAGGTTGCCCCTGGAGACTGTTCACCATCGCGCAGCGTTGTATCGAATATTATAATGCGATCACGTTCGTTACTCATAGATTATTTTCTAACAATTAAGCACAGGGTTTGATCTTCAATTTTAATCGATCTTTTCAATACTTTCTCGAATATCATTGAGGTCAATATAGCGGTCCGTTGCATTGCGGAGTTCCCGTGCAATCATGCCTTCGGTCGAGACAACAGTGATATGAGTATTTTTGGATCGTAATAGCTCGATCGCGCGTTCAAAATCCCCATCCCCACTAAATAAGATAACGCGATTATACTGCTCTACCGTATTAAACATATCAATCACAATTTCTATATCTAAATTCGCTTTTTGAGAATAGCGACCGGACACATCATCATAATATTCCTTTAAAATTTTAGTGCGAACGGTATAACCGAGGCTAATCAAAGCATCACGAAACCCCCTTTGATCTTGAGAGTCTTTTAACCCCGTGTACCAAAATGCATTCACAAAACTAATGGTCGGTTCATTTTTAAAGTAGTCTAAAACTCGCCTTGGATCGAAAAACCAGCCATTTTTTTGTTGCGCATAAAACATATTATTTCCGTCCACAAAAATTGAGAGACGGTTCGGATGACAATTCATAATAAGAACACTAATTATTTACAATAAGTTAAAGTTAATAAGCCAGTATTTAAAGCTCACAACTGATCCCATTTCCGAACAAAAGCAAAATTAGCCGTGCTCACTATTTTGCCCAGATATAAACTAGACATCACAGAAGCTCAACTGTACTCAGAAATTCAGATATAAAAGGAGTGGTGAGCCCAATGGTTACCACCTTTGACTACAGCTGTTATTTCGATAAAAATTATGATTAAATAAATTAAGAATAATGGCAGACATTTAACAATAATAAAGAATAAATTTTCAACAAAATGGAAACAATAATAAATAAAGAAAGTGCTAACTTTCTAAACTAAAATATAAGAATTAACTTCCGAATTCGGAAGCAGGGGTCAAGTCCGACCTCAATCTGACTCAAACCCTCTCTAATCTATAATACCTAATTTTTTTAACTAAATGTAGAATAATGTTGCCTAAAATACTGCAAAAATCACCCCTGCACGCCTTTTTTAAAGCGGAATCTCGATTTCCTTGGGTCAGTTGTCTTCTGGCTGGCGTTTTAATGGGAATGACTTGTGATCCTGTTAATGCTTGGTTTTTCGCCTGGATTGCTTTCATTCCCTTATGGATTTGGGTTGCGAAACAACAGTCTTTTCACTGGAAAGGCATTATACCAGTTCTGACCTTCGCGATCGGTTATTACGGGGTTACAATTTTTTGGATTACTGGCGTTCATCCCATGACATGGATGGGAGTTCCTTGGTTCAATAGCCTTTTGATCGCGATCGCGTGTTGGTTAATTTTAATCCTGTGGGGGAGTGTTTTAGTCACCCTTTGGTCTTTAGGGATGATGATTTGCAATCGTTGGCTACATCACCCATTACACCGGATTGGGGTTGGGGTTGCGATTTGGTGTAGTTTAGAAACCCTCTGGAGTTATACACCACTGCATTGGACAACACTGGCTTTCACCCAAAGCCCTTATAATCTCCCTATTCTACAACTGTTGTCTATTTCCGGAACAACTACGGTTACTGCGGTGATTGTTGCGTTTAATGGGTTACTCGCGGAAGCGATTTTGGTTCGTTATCGGGGTGGTTTAATTAAAAGCGCGATTGCCTCTGGCAGCGCCCTTTGGGCGATCGCGCTTTTAGTAACTTTACATCTTATCGGCTGGTTACTCTATCTCCAACCATTAGAAACGTCTCAAAACCAAGCCATCCGCGTTGGAATTATTCAAGGCAATATCCCAAATACCATTAAACTTTACCCCGAAGGTTGGCGCAAAGCAATTGATGGATATACAACAGGTTACATCAACTTAGCCCAAGCAGGTGCAGATGCTATTCTCACCCCAGAAACCGCCCTTCCTTTCCAGTGGACACAACAAGTCAATCAGCGC
>JAVLCL010000409.1:0-3256 GCA_031580825.1 Halothece sp. Uz-M2-17 | reverse complement strand
CTTGAAGTTCTTTGGTTGAATCAGATAAGCCTTCTTGTTCGATTAATTTGGGACTGGATTCAAAGGCTGATAATTGAGTTGAATCTAAGGTGAAGAAACGGGCTTGAGTTCCATTGATCACTGCAACGGCATATTTAACCATGATTGACACCTTGCAAACACTCTCTACATCTCCATTATAGAAACCATAGTGTTTTATAGCGTTTCTTAATCTATTTAGATACAAAGTGGATCAATAGATGTTATTGGTTCATTTTTGATTACTAGAACTGCTTTCCAAAACAACAACAACGAAGAACAAAGAACAAAAAATCATAAAGTAGATTATGATTCATTATTGCCAGCAACAATTTTCCACTCTAAAACAATTACTCCTGGAACTTTTAGGGTTAGATCTTTATGATCGTTTGCTGGTATTTTTAGGACAAGACTATCTTGTGGGGAAAGTTCAGGAATAATATTATTGAGGTTATATTGCCCGACATTTGGGGCTGGAGACTTTTCAGCAAATAGATCCTCAGCTTGCCAAGCAGCGCGATCGGTTTCGATGACTAAAGGTTTGGGATGAGTCACTTCAACCTTTCCGGGGAAGCCAACTAATCTGAGTTTAACATCGGTTTCAGTTTCTCCTTTTTCTCTCTTGAATAAAACCACTTGCCAAGATTGTTGTTGATTATCTTGTAGTTGATGGCGAGATTGATAGAGAATCTGTCCATCTGCTTCTTCCGTTTTGCGGATGGAGGCTTCTGCACTATTCGGAAGGAAAAGGAACACCGCCAGAATAGCTGTGCAAGTCAGTAAAAAAAGTTTTTTCCAATTTGAGATAATTTTCATCATTTGTTCTTTGTTATTCGTTCTTTCGTCACTGGTTACTGTAAAGCAGCTTGAATTTGTTCTTGTACTTCAGGAAGTACAACGCGATACATTCCCCGTAAGTCTCCTACTTCAAAATCATAGGCTTTATCTTCGGGATAACGTTGTTTTACAAAATCAGGACGTTCCGCTTTTGCACCATGACATTTTAAGCAGGTTGCTTCGACATTAATGCGCCGATAATAAAAGGTTTCTTGTGGGGTTGTTTCCCAGAAACCAAATAAGTCAGGATTATTAGCAAACTTTTCTAGCGCAATGGCTTCTCGTGTCGTCGGCGCATGAGCAGGGTTTCGATATTTTTCCGCTACCTGTTTCACATCCCAAGGCTTTTCTTGAGTGAGTTGTTTCGCTCGCATTCCTACCGGTTTACACACTTGTTTGAATGTTTCTAGAGTGGGCTTTTCATCCGTTCCTTCTAAAGTTGAAGCTAAGCGCGATCTCATTTCATCCAAAAATTCTATTTCCTGCACTGCATCTGCTAACTGTTCCGCTTGAGATTGTGCATAAGCGGGTTGAAGGGGAAGCAAAATCAGGCTAAAGGCTAATAACAAAGAAAGGATGAGTTGGGAGAGAAATTTAATCATTTTTAACTTATTGGTTATATTCGACAAGATTGAATATTTTCATATTAGGACATGGGACATAGAAAAAAATCATCTATAGTGAGGATGAGGTTTTCTAACCTTTCATACGGTCAGGGTTTTGGGCTGATTTCCAAAATCTGAAACGTTTGGGATCTTCTCGATAGAATATAAGCACACCTTAAAGTCTGGAGGAGGTATGCCACAGTCATTTACATTGGAATATTGGCGTGATGATGGTTGGTTAGTTGGGCGTTTAAGAGGTATTCCTGGTGTGTTTAGCCAAGGGGAAACGCTTGAAGAATTAGAAGAAAACATACGGGATGCCTATAAACTGATGACAATAGACGAAGAACCTCCTCCAGCAGAGGTCAAAACCAAGGAACTTGTCCTTGATGTATGAAGCGCAAGCAATTTGTTCGTGAACTGGAAAAAGCGGGTTGTGTGCTACATCGGCATGGATCAAAACATGACATTTACCGTAACCCAGCGACGGGAAGCAAAGCGCCAATCCCACGCCACAATGAAATTAAAGATAGTTTGTGCCGTTTAATTCGCAAACAACTCAATCTCGGAGAAGACTAACTTGCGAGGCTCTAAGGCTCGGTCTAAGAGCTACGCGCTTCACTTTTTGGCAATGATCGCGCCATCTTTAACTTCAGAAGACGGATTTAAGATAATGGAGTCTCCTGCTTCGAGTCCCGAATGAATTTGAATTCGATCCCCTTGCTGACTACCAAGCGTCACTGTTGTAAATTGGGCTTGATCATTAACAACGCGATAAACACCCGTAATCCCAAAGCGTTCAATGACGGCGGATTCAGGAATGGTTAATTTCCCTTCTTCGCGGGTGGAGAGGCTGATGCGACCAAACATCCCAGGAATGACTTGTTTGTCTTCATCCAGAACAATTTTCACCATAAAGTTACGGGATTTGGGATCGGCACTAGGGACAATTTGTTTGATTTCACCGCCGACTTCTCGTCCAATTGCGTCAATTTTAACGCTCATTCTTTCCCCAACAGAAACTTGTCCGAGGAGTGATTCCGGAACCGGAAATCTAAATTCCAGATTATCCACTGTTTCCACGGTGACAATCGGTTGTCCAAATCCCGCCATTGCACCCGCCATTGCCCCCTCATGGGCTTGTTTTTTGGTAATTACGCCATCAAAGGGTGCTCTGAGGTTACCATAGTCGAGATTCGCACTACTTTGGTCTAAATTGGCTTTGGCTTGGGCAACCCCAGCTTGGGCTTGTTCGATGCTGCTTTGCGCTTGATCCATCTGCGATCGCGCTTGATCCACTCGACTTTGCGCTTGTTGGATATTGGCTTTAATTTGCTCGATTCGGGCTTCACTACTCGCTAAGCGGGCATTGGCTTCATCTAAACGGGATTGACTCACTGCGCCATTTTTATACAGCATCGACATCCGTTCTTGGTACAATCGAGCATCTTTGAGTTCCGCTTCTTCTTCCCGTAATTCTCCTCTTGCTTCTTGCACAGCAGCTTGGGCTTGGGTTTCTTGCGATTGCGCCGTCAGATAAGCCGATCGCGCAGAATTAACTGCCGATTGCGCTTGTGACAAACTGGCTTGGGCTTGATTGGTTTGGGCTTGGATATCGCGGACATCAATTTTGGCAATGAGGTCGCCTTTGGCCACGCGATCACCTGCTTCCACTAAAATTTGTTCAATGATGCCATTGACGCGAGTGGTGAGGGTTGCTGATTTTTGTGCTGTAACGGTTCCTGTCATCACGCGATCGCGCCGAGTAGTTTCATAACCGACGGTTGTCGTTTCTA
>JAVLCL010000408.1:0-3282 GCA_031580825.1 Halothece sp. Uz-M2-17 | reverse complement strand
AAGTTTATAAAATTCATACTTTAGCAGGGATGATTCGCCCGCAATTACAGGACGGCGATAAGGTCAAAGTAAATATGGGTGAACCCTATTTACTAGCAGAAGAAATTCCAACCACTTTAGGATCTGCACCAGAAAAAGTGATTAATCAATCGTTGACAGTTGCTGAACAAACTTGGCAAGTTACTTGTGTCAGTATGGGAAATCCTCATTGCATTACGTTTGTTGATCATGCGGATGCAATTGATCTAGAAAAAATTGGTTCTCAGTTTGAAAATCATTCTGTTTTTCCGAAACGAATTAATACCGAATTTATTGAAGTTGTCCGCCGTGATTATATTAAAATGCGCGTTTGGGAACGAGGGGCTGGTATTACTTTAGCCTGTGGAACAGGGGCTTGTGCTTCTGTTGTCGCTGGTGTTTTGACGAATAATTGTGATCGCGCTTCAACTGTTGAACTGCCTGGGGGGTGTTTAGAGATTGAATGGTCAGAAAATGACAATCATGTTTATATGACAGGACCCGCGACAAAAGTTTTTACAGGAGTATATGAGACACAATAATAACCCTTTAATGAGTTGATTAAATATGGAAATTGTACTGCCTTATATTTTAGTTGCAGTCCCTGTTATTTCCTTATTTTTTGGCGTAATTCAATATGCTCTATTTCATGAAAAAGGTCGGAAAGGGTTAGTGTGGGGTCTTCTTGGACAATTCATCACTTCGTTACTAATGATTATTCTCTTGTGGCGAATAGTGATGCAGACGGCTCAAAAGGAAGATACAACTGGTCCGACTGCAATCGGTCTAATTTTATTTCTAGGACTGGTTACAATTTCTTTGGGTGCAAGTTTTTTGTTAAATGTAGGTATTGTATTTTTATTGCTAACTCAAAATAAATTATAGCTCGTTGAAGAAATAGCGTAACCAGTTATTTAAAGTTCGATTACTCTTAGAAATCACAACTAAAAAATTAGTTTGTCCAGCAGGATTGGTCACGGAAATGTTATTTGCGTTACTCACTGTATTTCTAGACGTAGCTTGTATGTTTAATTTAGTAACTGCAATAATCTTTTTAATATAGATTACAAAAAGATTCGGAATTAGATATAACGAATCTAACTAAATTTTGCCAAAAACTATACCGATAATATTTGTATTAAAGATGCAACTTAATTACTCAGATTTTAAGCAATTCCCATATTCTATAGTTAATGCTCGTCTCCCCAATCCTGATCATCAGTATTATAAAATTGATATTGAAGCGGGATATATTAAAAGCATTCAACAGCAAACTTGTCTTTTATCTGAAAAGAGGGATGACTGCGTGATCGACTTGAAGGGAGATTGGCTTTCTCTCGGTGGGATTGATTTACAAATTAATGGCGCGTTAGGCTTACCTTTTCCAGACTTAGAAACCGACCATTTAGATAAACTTTTTACAATTTCTAAGTTTTTATGGGAACAAGGCGTTGATGGGTTTCTCCCAACTATTGTTACGACTTCCCCTGAAAAAATTGCGCGATCGCTGCGAACAATTTCTGAATATATCCAACAGTATCAAACGCCAGATTTTCCTTATGCAAGAATCCTTGGTGTCCATTTAGAAGGACCCTTTCTTCACCCGAAAAAACGGGGAGCACACCCTGAGAAATATTTATTAGACTTGACCCTTGACAACTTTAATCGGTTGATCGGAAAATATAACAAAGAGGTTAGGGTTGTAACCTGTGCGCCAGAAATAGCATCTGACAAAAGAATAATTGCTGAACTCCGATCGCGCTATCCAAATATTTTATTCAGTCTTGGACATTCCCTCGCCACAGCAACGGAAGCAGAAACCGCTTTTCGACAAGGCGCATCCCTAGTGACACACGCTTTTAACGCGATGCCTTCTTTACATCATCGAGAAGCAGGGTTACTCGGTGCAGCCTTGGTTCATTCTGGGGTGAAGTGTGGTTTCATTGCCGATGGACAGCATATTTCTCCCACCATGCTCGAACTATTATTGCGGATGGGAGAAAGAGAGAAACGGCTGTTTTTAGTCAGTGATGCCCTTGCGCCGTTAGGGCTGAAAGATGGGGTTTATCCGTGGGATAGTCGAGAAGTAACCATCACTGAGGGAACCGCAAGACTAGACGATGGAACGCTTGCAGGAACAACCGTTTCCCTATTATCGGGAGTCAAGAATCTGGTCGAATGGGGGATTTGTAATATTGGGAGCGCGATCGCGCTCGCTACAGAAAGCCCCAGAGAAGCCTTAGAAGAAGAGGGTTTCAGTATTGGTCAACCTGCTAATTTATTACGGTGGCATTGGGATGAAACCAACCAATCTTTAAATTGGCATTGGCTTACAAATAATGGACAATTGACAATTAATAAATAACAATTAATAAGGCTGGATTAATTCAAAACGAAGAACAGATGACGGTACAAGACGATAAAACCATTGTTAAAGACTATTTTAATGCGGTTGGCTTTGAGCGTTGGCGGAATATTTACGGTGATGGCGAAGTCAATAAAGTTCAAAAAAATATCCGCATTGGACATCAACAAACGATTGATACCGTGGTTGGTTGGTTGAAAGAAGACGGTAATCTTTCCCAGTTAAGTATCTGTGATGCAGGCTGTGGAACCGGAAGCCTCAGTATTCCCCTCGCAAAAGAAGGCGCAACGGTTTATGCCAGTGATATTTCCGAAAAGATGGTTGGAGAAGCCCAAAGCCAAGCGAAATCTGCTTTAGGAGACAATCATAACATTCACTTTTCCGTGAGTGACTTAGAAGCAATTACCGGAAGTTATGACACCGTGATTTGTTTAGATGTTCTCATTCACTATCGTGACCAAGATATCCCCACCATGGTCAAACATTTAGCAGACTGTGCCCAATCGCGATTTATTATTAGTTTCGCACCGAAAACCTTTCTGCTGAGCCTTTTAAAGAAAATTGGCGAATTTTTCCCTGGACCCAGCAAAACCACTCGCGCTTACCAACATTCCGAAGCCGAAATCGTTAAAATCCTACAGGAAAACGGGTTTGAAATTAAACGCACCGGAATGACCAGCACCAACTTTTATTATTCGCGCATTTTAGAAGCAGTCCGAAACTAAAGTGTTACAAAGTTTAACAAAACCCACCAGTGCATATAGATTTTTGTTGCAATCGTTAACAAGTTAGCGCGATCGCGCAACGACCCGTTGATAAACTGAAGAGCAAATACTGCAATCATTCCGAATTCCAATCTTTAAAAGAAGTCAGTCTAAGCAATAACATATGGTTAACAC
>JAVLCL010000407.1:0-3321 GCA_031580825.1 Halothece sp. Uz-M2-17 | reverse complement strand
AACAAGTCAAAGTTTATTTAGAAGCCTTAGACGGACGAGATGCAGTGGAATTAACCAAATAATAGTTGGACTAATCCATCTACAATAATATGTTATTGTTTTAGTATAACTAAAGTATAACTTTATTTAAAAATCACTGATATAAACAATGAAAACTGCTATCTCCTTACCCGATCAGATTTTTGAAGAAGCAGAATCTCTTGCTCAATATCTTGGCGTGTCGCGCAGTGAACTTTACACAAGAGCACTTCAAGCCTATTTACAAAAATATAACCGTGAGGAGACTTTTAAGCAACTGAATAAAGTCTATTCTAAGGAATCTTCTGCGCTTGATCCCGCTTTGGCAAACATGCAATTTCTCTCTCTTCCAGAGGAAGAGTGGTAATGTACCGCGGTGAAATTTGGTGGGCAGATTTGCCTAATCCCATCGGATCAGAAGCAAGTTATCGTCGTCCTGTATTAATTATTCAAAATGATACTTTTACTGAAAGCAAGATTGGAACAGTTATTGTTGTTGCAATTACCTCTAACACTCGCTTAGCCCATGCACCAGGGAATGTCTTTTTACCTCGTCAAAATTCTGGTTTACCCAAAGACTCTGTTGTTAATATCTCTCAAGTGTTGACCCTTGACAAAACTTTTCTTACAGAATGTGTTGGATCATTAGCCAACTATCTACAGGATGAGGTTGATGAAGGATTAAGACTGATTTTGTCTCTTTAACGCCACTTAGTATAGTGCTAGGCAATATTAGAGGATAACTAGATTTTAGAGTTTAACCCTGTCCTAACCTGAATACGTACTGCTATAAAACGACAACACTTCTTGCCGGCTAAGTTCGCTTTCGGATTACAAAAGGTAACCAAAAATCACTGAGCTTTATTTTTTCTTAACAAAGATTTCTGGTGTCAGATTTTTGAAAGGACTCGACATAACATAAAAATGAGTTTATCCCCTTTGAAGGGGGAAGTCGAGTTGAGAGATGAAACCTTGCCAATCTTCATGTCAAATTGGATTAGCTGGTCTTAAAGCGGAGGTCAATCACTTAAGACATTGGGATGAAGATGTCAACCCCACCATATCGAGATATGCAGACCTCCTCGAAGATATCGGAATCCAAAAGGAAACATTACAAACCGCTTTATTTAATGCCTGCCGAATGATCAAGAGAGGTAATGAGACTCAAGCGGGTCAACTGTATTTAGAGTTAGTCAACAGTTCTCAGGAAATCATCAGAGAAATCTATCGCAACTTGTGACCACTATTTCCTCTTGCCAATTAATCTAATCCATAGAGAACATTCACCAAAAGCGCGGGAGGCTACGACCGAGCGCGAAGCGGGTCGTAGAGGGATAGCGCGAAAGCGCGACGGGTTCGATCCCCGAAGCTAAACAAACTCTAGATGTGTTATACTCACTATAGTGATTTTTTAGAACGATGGAGCAAACATTAACACTTGTGGTAAAGCTGAATGTAGAACCTGAGCAATCCTCTCAACTTGAAGAGACTGCTCAGGCTTTTGCTGATGCTTGCTCTTGGATTAATGAAAATGTCAACCATCGTTTGACCAACAGGAACTCTATACAAGCCGTTTGCTATAACGATGTCAAGGAAAGGTTTGGATTAAAGGCAAATCATATTGTTCGTGCTTGCGCCAGAGTAGGGGCTAACCGATTGGCTGCTAAGGCTAAAGATCGGAAAGTGAAAGGGTTCAAGCCTACCAGCTTTGATTGTGATGCTAGAACTTTCTCTTTTAGAGAGAAAGACTGGACTGTTAGTATCTCTACCCTTGGGAAACGGTTAAGGCTCCCTTTAAGAGCTAGCAACTACCATCGCGGGAAGTTAACGGGACAAAACCCGACTTCTGCTCAAATCTGCAAGCATAAAGACGATCAGTGGTATGTCCACATTCAGCTTAAAAATATTCCCCCTAAACCTCAAAAGACATCTAATGTTATTGGAGTTGATTTTGGTCGTAGAGAGATTGCTAAAACTTCTACCGACCAAGGTTGGGATGGGAAAAACATTCAGCAAAAACGAGATCAGTTTAGTCGAGTAAGAGTATCTCTTCAGAAGAAAGCGTCCCAAGGCACAAGATCGTCTCGGCGCAGATGCCGGGAAATTTTGAAACGGCTATCGGGACGCGAGAAGGGATATCAGAAATGGTTGAACCATAATATCTCAAAGCAGATTATTAATGAAGCGAGAACAACCAATTCAATAGTTGTACTAGAAGACTTAACCGGCATTCGAGAACGGGCTAATCAAAAACCAAGGAATAAGATTGAAAGGAGACGGTCTAATTCTTGGTCGTTTTATCAACTAAGAACGTTCTTGGAATATAAAGGGATTAAGGAAGGAGTTAGGGTGATAACAATCTCTCCCGCTTATACCAGCCAAACTTGCCACTGTTGCAACCATATAGGAATTAGAACCAACAAGAATTTCAAGTGTTCTAATCAAACTTGCGGTTGGATTGGGGATGCTGATTTAAATGGTTTATGTCGCTTACAGCGTCCACAACGTATATCAGATAAGTTTTCTACGTTATTGAGACTTTCTACAACGTTAACTTATTACTCCCTAGCTTGAAATTAGCTAGGGAGTTTTTTTATCTCTTAGATCGTTCTTCTAAATACTCCAACGTCCAGCCTCTCTTAACGATTTCTTCATAAGGAGTCCATTCTCCTGTTGGCTCTAAGACCATAATCCCTTCTTTCGTTCCCATACTGGCTTGGACAAGACCCTCATTTTTAGCCAGTTTGTACCATTCAGCAAAGGATTCTTTCACTTGATTGAATTGGCGTTCTTCATCCGTTAAATTGGGAGTCCAATTCTCTTCTAAGGCTTTTCTGAATAACCCTGCTCTTGACTTCACCTGTTTTCCTGTGGCTAAGTATTCTTCAACCGCAGATAAAGCATTCAGCACTTCTTCTTTTTGCAGGGAGTCGATTAATTCATTCAGCTTCTTACTGAGTCTAATCCCCACTTCTTTTAAGCGAGGCTTAATCAGATTATAAATGGATTCTTCAGAGTTAAATAGTTCTTCTTCTGGAGGTCTTGAAGATGGATTAGACACCTCTTCTTGAGAACCCGCTTTTCTTAAAGAATCAATAGAAACGACTTTGGGATTCGCATTTCTCAACTCACTTTTGCATTCTTCTAATTCTTCTTTAGCAGAAGTAAGCTCCGACTGAAGACGTTGATTTTCTTCTACTAACCTAGCGTTTTCAGCTTTGAGTCGTTCTGCTAAATTATTGCTATCTTGTAATTGATAGAGTCTCCCTGTTAGAGATTCATTCGCTTTTCTGAACTGTTCAA
>JAVLCL010000406.1:0-3321 GCA_031580825.1 Halothece sp. Uz-M2-17 | reverse complement strand
ACTCTTGTATTGCTTATCAAACATACCGCACTCGCTTTTTCCTTGATCTGGTTTTGCGGTCCCGCTTGATTGGAAGTTACTGCGATGCCTTCGGCTCGGTCTTCGACCTACGCGTTGTGTATCTTCTCTCCTTCAAGTTGAGAAAACAGCCGTTCCAAGGATAAATCCATTTCTTCTGGATCATGGCTAACAATGAGATAAGCGCGATCATCCTGCTGGTAATATTGATTGGGTGGAGCCTCAACTTCCAAATTCAGGAATTGACAAATGGCAACGTGAACATCGGGACGAATTTCTGGAATCACGGATTTCTTAGGATTGGGTTGATGAGATGGTTCTTGCTTTTGCGATGCTTTCGTTTTCAAAGGGTTACGTTGCCGTTGTTCATACACTTGTTTGCCTCTTTTTACTTTACGAGTGTGATTATCTCCCATCTGTAAATTTTTACAGATCGAACTTGATGACAGTTCTTGACGGATTTTTCCAACTAAAGGGGTGGAGACTTGGCACTGACGGGCGATTGCGCGTAGGTCGAAGACCGAGCCGAAGGCATCGCTCCATTGTGACCATTCGTTATCTTGCAGTAAAGTAACAACAGCTTTCCGTTTATCTTGATTACTCCGACGTAAGCCATGAGTGGCATTTGCACCAACTGAATGTAAAATTGCATCACGCTGAGGGCGCATTGATAACATTAATCTCTAACTCAACTTTAGCTTCATAAGCTGCCCAATAATAACGGTGGAAGCCATCGGCAAGCCAGTAATTGACTCCATCAAAATACACAGTAATGGGAGGAAACTTGATGTCATTGCGAAGCAGTTCAGTATATTCAGCAATCACCTCTGGGTTGAGTTCGATACGAGGCTGAGTTCCTCCATCAAGGCGAAGGTCAGAGAGTTTGGGTGTAAGAGATAAGCTGATATCTCCCATTGCTTTCTTGTTTAGGCAATCGCTCAAGCTGTTTTCATCGGCGGTATGGGTGGAATAGTCGCCTCGCCACAGGTGGTTAGAAGTCATAATTCATCTCCTGCTCAATTAGAGTTTTTGCCCACTCTTTGGTGAATGAGTTATTGAGCAATAGTTTGTAAATTTCGCTTTGTTCATCTGGGGAAGCGTGCGCGATTGCCTCTGGCACCGATGCTTCGCATCGATCGCGCTACTAAAAAACCATGGATCGACTGGGCAAACCTGAATTTTTCTCTATCAGAAGTCGAACCGTTCGACAAAATTTAATTTCATCTGCCCTAAATATAATAGTGATGCCATGTGTGGGAATAGAGAATTTAAATTTGTGGTGCAGGTCGCGCGATGCCTACGGCTCGGTCTGGAGACCTACGCGCATCAAAAAGGCAACATGGAACTATAGGAAGTAGAATAAATGGAAGGCAAAGGGATTTGATCACTGGCAATGGAAAAGAGCATACAGCGACTCGGTGTTAACTTCGCGATCACCTCGATAACTGGCTACCAAAAGTATTTATCTAAATCCGCAAGAAGACTCCCATCATAATCGGCATCTGAGCTTGTCGAAGATTTGATTTGATGGGTTGATGAATTGCGGTCAATAAGTTATTACAATCTTAGAGAATCGGTTTGAATCCCCAAGGTGGTGGCTTGTTAAGACTCCTAGAGCCTAAAAGGTACGCTTAAGGTATCAACAAGAGGTGCGAAAAACCTCTATAAAAACGTCAGCACTTTAACGAGTGTACCAGTAAAAAAAAACAAAAATACTTGAAAACTGTATCGTCGGGCGGACGAGAACAGGATAATCTACGCTTGTGGAGATTGACCCACTGGGACTGAAGCAACGAGTTTGTGGATGTTTTAAGGTTGGTCGTCTGCTGAGCTTGGTTCAGTAGTTAGAAGCAAGAATCTCCCATCATATTCTTTGATTTGATGGGAGAGCGTCAACACCTTACAAGGGCTTTAGTTGCGCCCATCACGTCCTCTATGGGGGCGAGTCCTGTTCCCAATATATCAAGCGAATCTTGGGAGAAGTCGGATCTTCCGAGGCGATCACTGCTTCACGTCAGCGCTTTGCGGACTGTCGGGAGGCGCATCAAGTGATTAAGAGTTGCGATTTCTCTTAATTGTCATCAGTATCAACTATCAGCACATTAGTTTCTCCCTGAAAGTTAACAACCGTTTGCGCGATCATTGCTGATTCTTCTACCTAACTTTTGTCAGTTAATCACGATCCAACCATAGATAGCAAATGCTAGAACGCCTGCACCCATGAGATTGGTTTTTTGTTCAGCTAGCCAGTTTTGCGCTCTCTCTCTCATATAGTTAAAAGTAGAACGACGTTCTTGAGCCAGTTCCGCCATTAATTCCGATACTCTGCGATCAACCTCTTCGAGTGAGATTTGATCTTGCTGATAAGCGGATTCTAATTCGTCTAGTTTGCGCCAGTATTCTTGAGTTGCTTGAAAGAGATTTGGAAACATAAATTTAGTAATTCCCACTAGATTTGCACAGAACAAAGCCACCATTTTTCTGGAAACGATCACTTTGTTAAAGTGAACCAACCAAAAGTCAGAGATTACGCCTCCCGTTGAGGGAGGCGCCTGTCCTCACTAAAGCTCCGGTGACCGTTGGTCAAGGTGATCGTTTCTTGAATTAGCTCTACGTTAATAATTGTAACAAACTGTAAAATTTAATAAGGATAGCTTGACAATAAGGAGTCAGTCGTGATGTCCGAACTAAGGAGAGACAGGAATACTCCGTAGAGATGAAGGTCAAAAAGAGCGCGATCGCGAAAGAGTCAAAGAAAAGCAATCACTCCTCAAACTGGAACAAAGCGATTGACGATGCCTACGGCTTGGTCTCCGACCTACGCATTCCAAAACGAAGTCAGCCATTGTTTAAAAGTAAAAAGTACAAGACAACTGAATTTAAGGGGAATAATGTACTAGTGGCGTGTCTTTTTTCAGATAAAGAGGATGACGAGGATAGCCTAAGCGGGTAATTCCCACATCAGCATTATTTTTAACCATGAGTTGATGAGGGAGGCAAGCATCGAGGTATTCTTCACCGATCACTTGAAAGCCCAGTTTTTCATAAAAGGGAATGGCTGAATTTTGAGACCCCAGCTTGATTGTCTCAACATTGGAGTGAGAATGAATGTCTTGGAGAAGGTAGCGCATCAATTCCGTTCCTACGCCTTGACCTCGTGCTTCTTTCAAAACGGCAACCCGTTCAATCTTAGCGGTTTGGTTGTCAATCAGTCTCCATCGTGCTGTTGCAAGAGCTTTTTCCCCCTCAGTCGCAAGGTAATGAGTCGAGGAATTTTCCCATTCATCGGTTTCAATCTCCGCC
>JAVLCL010000405.1:0-3322 GCA_031580825.1 Halothece sp. Uz-M2-17 | reverse complement strand
AGAGAAGGAGTCAAAAGGTGACAGTGCTGATTGTAATATTGCGCGATCGCGCTCCAAGTTTCTACATTGGGTCTGCCTAACTGCCGTGTTCCTGGTTTGGGTTCGGGAACGTAAAGTTGCTTAAACCCTTGCCAGGCTAGCGTGGAGGCAGCGATCACATCTGGGGAGAATCCTTGCTGTTCGAGGGCTTCTGTAACGCGTTTTTGACTCAGTTTACGCAGTAATCCCCAATCGGAACAAATGTCGGTTTCTTGACGCTGGCGTAAAATTTCTTTAATCGTGCTATTAAAAATTGCTCTGGCATATCCTTTGAGGGTGCTGTTGTACTGAGGATTAAAGCCATTGAGGATTGTATCAAATTGCGCGATCGCGACCTGAAAACAGTCGGCTAAACCGTCGTTCAGATGGGAGAAGCGACGAGCGATGTGATCAGCTGCCCAATAAGCAGGTTCTTGCAAATAAGCTGCCAGATGCTCTCTAGCGAAAGGAGAGGTTTGTTTTTGCCAGTGCTGATGCCAGTAATGCACCCAGAAGCGATCAGAAGTTTCCGAAATTTGAGTTAGGCACTCTTCCATATGGCGGCGGAGTTTGGGATTGGTAACCCAACCTCCGAACCGATCTTTCTCCAGTTCCAAAAAACTTGAGAATAGCTTCACCAGTTCGCGTCGGGGATACATATAAATGGCGCGTCATGAATGATCATTAGGGTTACCATAACATGTGGAATGAGAATACGGATTGGGACGGAAGGTCTAAATCTGCCTAATCTCCTCTGGAAACTGAAAGCGACCCTCTCGATCAGGATTGAAATCAACAACATCAACGACTGCATTCAAATTGATGCTACCGTAAACATGAGGAAAGAGATCCTCTCCTCCCTCACAATTTTCGTACTCAACCTTTGCATTGAGTTTCTCGACATCAATACAGAGGAGAACGAGACCGGATTGACCCGCAAACAAAAAATTCGCCACTCGAACCATCTGCTCGGACGTTGAGCAATGGATAAAGCCTTGGTCACTTAGAGAGGCAGCCCGATACTCCCCAGCACGGACCGCTTCCTCCCATTCGATTCGTTTGGTGATATGGAAAATCATCATTGTTTCTTACTCGTCAATGGCTTTGAGAACATAATCCTAAATCAAATTGCTTGTTGATTCCAAAAATTACTGCTATACTTGAACAACGAGAACAAAGATCGGTGACTACGTTTGATTTCAGTATTAATAGTTTTTTCCAGCTTCGTATTGACAGACTTCCTCCGAAATCTTGCCTCACTACACAATTCCTGATTGAGGAGAATTTACATCAATGTCGATTTATATCGGTAACCTAGACTATTCAGCAACCCAAGAAGACTTAAGCGAAGTTTTTGCTGAGTATGGAACAGTTAAGCGCGTTCATTTGCCCACTGACCGAGAAACCGGTCGGATGAGAGGGTTTGGATTTGTTGAAATGGCTTCCGAAACTGAGGAATCCAAAGCAATTTCAGATCTCGATGGTGCAGAATGGATGGGTCGGGAACTTAAAGTTAACACGGCTCGCCCTCGTGAAAACAAAGGCGGTGGTCGCCAAAACCAACGGTTCTAAGTCCTGTAAAGTTTAAATAACAATCAACGCTTTTGGAAAGTGCATCAATTTTGAGTAGGCTTTCCGAAAGCGTTATCTTTTTATACCATTTCCAAGAAATCAAGTTACGATAAACGATAAATGCTAAGACATTTTTTGCCACAGCATCGCCCTGAATTTATGATTGCTCTTCTGATGAATGATCAAATTTTTTCCGAGCGCGACAAATCGCAAGCCAATTATCTGTAATTGCAGCTAACCTGACGATAAGACTGAAATTTTCACCTCGCTTCAAAGCATCTTTTATGTTATCTGTGGGAGCATCTGAAGGTTGGATCATGGTTTTGGAGCTTGTATGAGATTGCTGGTTTTCATTATTAACCTCCTTTTCCAAGCTGTGTCTTTATCCTGAGCGAATGACCAATTGTTTTGCCTTGTATTATTTTCCTTGTTCGCGTGAAAAATATCGCATAATTTCAAAACTCAGGATAGTTTCAAGATAGAAATGATTGTTGAGGAATCGCGGATGTTTATATCGCCTCGTATCGCTTTGGTTCGGAATTTAGCGGTTGCTGGGTTTAATGGTTTAATTGCGCTGGTCATTCTGTTAATTGCCCCGATGGGGTTAGCAGGAGTGATCACCAATACCCTCATGATTACCGTCGCCAGCTTTTTTAATGCGACCGCCTGTGATCGCATTGTGCTGTTTTTGCAAAGTGGTCAAACTCCCCGTCAACAGACCTCAGTTTCCCCCTTAGAGCGGGATCAAAATTCTTCTGATATTGAACAGGAGTAAGCCAACCCCATGCACACGCTTTATGTTGCCCAGCAAGGGTGTTATGTTTGTCGGGACCAGCAAAAGCTATTGATCAAAAAAGGAATTGAGTACAAGGTCAAAGCCAACAAAACTCAATATAATGCCATTGACGAAGCAATTCGGACGACTCAATTCATCCGCAACAAGGCACTTCGTTACTGGGAAGACAATCATGGTGCGACTAAGTATGACCTCAATAAGCAATGCAAACTTCTTGCTGAAGAGTTTGAATGGGCTAAGAAACTCAACTCCCAAGCTAGACAGTCTGCTGCGGAAAGAGCTTGGTCAGCAATTAGTCGGTTTTTCGACAATTGCAAAAAGAAAGTAGAAGGAAAGAAAGGATATCCGCAGTATCAAAAGAACAACCGTTCCGTTGAATATAAGACGACGGGGTGGAAGCTAGACCCTAACACCAAAAAGCACATCACTTTCACCGATGGTAATGGAATTGGTCGAGTTAAGTTAATTGGTAGTCGGGATATCTACTTCTATTCAAAGGAACAGATTAGACGAGTGCGGTTAGTTCGGAGAGCAGACGGGTATTACTGCCAATTCTGTGTCAACGTTGATGTCAAAGAAGAGGTAGAACCGACTCAACAAGCCATTGGTCTAGACGTTGGTTTAACTGACTTCTACACAGACAGCAAAGGACACAAAGAACCGAATCCTCGTTTCTTCCGTAAAGGAGAAGAGGAATTAAAACAGTGTCAGCGTCGTCTATCTCGCAAGCAGAAAGGCTCGTCCAATCGCAAAAAAGCAAGACAACGGTTAGCCAAGAAACATCTGAGAATAAGTAGGCAACGTAGAGAACACGCGATGAGACTCGCGCGTTGCGTAATCCTGTCTAAGTGCGATTCGTTCAGTCTAAACACACCTTTATGGTGATGGGGACGACTGGCTTCTGGGGGGTAACCGATTAGGTTGAGTTCGCACTTT
>JAVLCL010000404.1:0-3323 GCA_031580825.1 Halothece sp. Uz-M2-17 | reverse complement strand
GGGTAATTTAATGGCAATTTTCTTGATCAGGAAAAGATACACCAGCCAACCGACAAAAATGGTTGCTAAGGGTTTAATAATATTCTTCAGGGTATAGGCTTCATAATAAAATACATTGGCTGCGACTAATCCTCCTAATAAAATAATCATGGCAAACCAAAAGCCTCGTTTTAATCCGCTTTTTTCTGAGGATGTTTCATGGGGAAGAAAGATAAATTTGGCAAAGGAAATGGCAGTTCCCAAAGCAGCAATATTCATCCCAACCACTTGCCACGGTAATAAATTTTTATTGGTTAAAACTTTTGCCCCAAACCCTGAAAGTAACGGAAAACCAGAAATGGAAAAACTGGCAATTACCAAAGCGATCCAAATTTCTGTCCGAATCGGTTGATGTTGTAATTCCTTAAAGTTGCGACTTGGTAAAACCCCAGCAATTAAAAATAAAGCAGATTTGACTAAGCCATGAGTTAAGGCATAAAATCCGCCCACAGCCGGTGCAGCTAGGACAAATCCCAATTGGGAAATCGTATGAAAAGCAAGCATCCGTTTGCTATCTTTTTCAAAAACGGCATAAGCGACCCCTAACAGGGCTGTCCCCACGCCAAAAAAGCGAACAATGGGATTGATCGCCTCAATCATTAAGGCAATGCGCACAAGGGGAAAAACGCCTGCTTTGACAACAACTCCCGATAACATCGCTGAGACAGGGCTTTCCGATTCCGAGTGGGTGAGGGGCAACCATAACCCAGAAAAGAAAATTCCCCCTTTGACTAATAATCCTAGAAAAATCAGCGCGATCGCGTCGGGAGGAGACTCTTGTAACCCTGCAAAACTAAAGGAATGATTCACTTTATAGACTAGCCCAGTCCCCACCAGATAAAATAACATGGCGGTATTGCTCACAAAGAGATAGCGTAAGCCCACCCAAATTGCGCGATCGCTGCGCGGATAAGAAATCACTAAAAATGCAGCAATACTAATCACTTCTAACGCCACATAAAGACTCATTAAATCCGCACAAATAAACGTGGCATTGACGCTACCATGCAGAATGACTAACTGCATGAAAAAGAAAGCGGATTTCTCACTTTGCCAACAATAAAAAATGATGGCGGTAGTGACAATGGCATTCGTCAGAATAAAGAAACTACTCAGTTGATCCGCAATTAAAGTGACTCCAAAACTATCCAGTAACCGAATTGTAATTGGAGAGGGTTCAAGAAATAGTAATCCGGCATAACCTAGTGAGGACAAAGCAATCCCTAAAGCCAGCCAACGGGATAATCGAGGGACGAGATAACACACGAACCCCGTAAAAAAAGATAAAGCAATCCAAATAATTGTAATTTGATTCATTTAAAAAAAATATCTTCAAGATTACTGCGCCTACCGTGGTCTTCAAAAGATTAAATCATTTTAAAATAGAAGATTTTGTCCATACACTCCAAAACAATAAAATTAACATTAAAGGCATGCCCCCAACGAGATGGTCAAATTGTTCGGGCGTACGAGGCAACGGAATCACTAATTTTTTAATGAGTAAAAGATAGGTTAACCAAGCAAAGGCAATAATGACTAAGGGTTTGAGGATATTTTCTAGGGTATATGCTTCGTAATAAAAAATATTCGCTGCAATTAAGCCTCCAAGTAAAATCAACATTGCGAACCAAAAGCCCAGTTTTAAATGACTTTCTGATCTGCTTTGATGGGGTAAGAAAATAAATTTGGCAAAGGTAATTGCTGTCCCGAAAGCAGCGAGATTCATCGCGACAACTTGCCAAGGTAATAAGTTTTTACTGGTTAAAACTTTTGCCCCAAACCCTGAGAGTAAGGGAAAGCCAGAAATCGAAAAACCTGCAATGACTAAGGTAATCCAAATCTCGGTGGGAATGGGATGATCTTGTAATTGTTTAAAGTCACGGCTGGGTAAATTACCAGCAATTAAAAATAAAGCGGATTTGACTAAACCGTGGGTTAACGCATAAAATCCGCCCACAGCCGGTGCAGCAACAATAAACCCTAATTGAGAAATGGTACTAAAGGCTAAGGTGCGCTTGGTATCTTGTTCAAAAATGGCATAAGCGACCCCTAATAGGGCTGTCCCGACCCCAAAAAAGCGGACAATGGGGTCAACCGTGTCAATCATTAAGGCAAGGCGTACAAGGGGAAAAACGCCGGCTTTAACAACCACTCCCGATAACATCCCTGAAACAGGGCTTTCTGATTCCGAGTGGGTGAGGGGTAACCATAACCCAGAAAAGAAAATTCCTCCTTTGACTAATAATCCTAGAAAAATTAGCGCGATCGCGTCTGGGGGAGAATTTTGTAACCCTGCAAAACTGAAGGAATGATTGACTTGATAAACTAAAATTGTCCCCACCAAATAAAACAACATAGCGGTATTGCTAACAAAAAGATAGCGTAACCCTAGCCAAATCACGCGATCGCTGCGGGGATAAGAAATCAGTAAAAATGCAGCAATACTAATCACTTCTAACGCCACATACAGACTGATTAAATCGGCACAAATAAAGGTGGCGTTGACGCTCCCATGCAGGATTATCAACTGCATGAAAAAGAAAGCGGGCTTCTCACTTTGCCAAGAATATAAAATCAGCGCGATCGTGACTAGGGCATTGGTGAGAATAAAAAAGCTACTCAGTTGATCCGCAATTAAAGTCACCCCAAAACTATCTAATAACTGAATATTAATGGCTGAGGGTTGTAAAAACAGGAATCCTGCATAAGCCAGTGACGTGAACGCAACAGCTAAAGCTAGCCAGCGCGATAAGTTGGGGACAAGATAAATCACAAACCCCACAAAAAAAGATAAAGCAATCCACGCGATCGTAACTTGCGTCATCGTTGGTTATTTTCCCACCAACATCAACGCCTGAATCGAAAAACCAATCACAATCGCTGTTAAAATTACCGCTTGCGGAACCGGATCAGCATAAGTAATGTTTTCCCCATTCGTGATAATGGGTGTAAACAAACCACTACGGGAAGAAACGAGAACATAATAAGCAATAACTCCCGTACTCATGATGTCCATGGAGATAATTTTCATCACCAAGTTTTTCTTAAAAATGATGCCAAAAAAACCACAGAACACCGTAGCAAACACAAACCCTTCTAACATAGTATTTTATTGATCAAGCTAGAAAATTACAGTGACCAGTTAATAGTGGATAGTGGACAATCTGTAGTGACAAGAAAGAAAAACTACCGACTATCCACTAACAAAGAACAAAAATCTAGAATGTTCCTCATGTTACCTGAAAATTGCTGTCATTACGAATGACCAAGGACCAATGACAAAC
>JAVLCL010000403.1:0-3324 GCA_031580825.1 Halothece sp. Uz-M2-17 | reverse complement strand
ACTCAATAAAGCCCGTGTTCGCGCTGGAATTGACAACCCGCAACCCATCAGCCGTCTGTCTCTGTTCAAACGCAAACAATCTACCCCAGAACGTCTTGTGGGAAGGGAACTGTTGCGTCAATATAACCTCGTTCAACCTGAGGAGTGTGAATATAACGTTGCTTTTGGAATGGATAACCCCGACTGTATTATCTATGGTTTCGCTATTGGGGACTCGGGTTCAGAGAAATCAAAAGTGGTTGTGGATACCGCTTATTCCATCACTCCCTTTGATCAATCTCATGAAACCTTTACCCTCAACGCCCCTTATGAAAACGGTACCATGTCCTCAAAAGGAGAACCCGGATCAAAACCAGGAGAAGTCACCAGTCGCATCAACCAACAAGATCATATTCGTCCGCAAGTCTTTTTCCCCAGCATTGTCACCCTAAAAGACCCCACAGAAGCAAGTTTTCTTTATGTATTTAATAACATCCTTCGTACTCGTCATTATGGCGCACAAACCACGCGCACAGGACGAGTGAGAAATGAACTGTTAGGGGTTGTTTTTGCAGATGGTGAAATTGTTAGTAATTTGCGCTGGACACAAGCGATTTATGATCGCCTTCCTGAAGAAGTTTTAAACTCTCTTGATCCGCTCGAAGAAAGTACAATTCGTGACGAAGCAACTAACGCAATTCAAGCCCTCATGGAAGATGAATTTATTGTCCACACGGACTTTATTGGTGAGCAATTTACCCCCCTATTGGAAGAAGTAAAAGCCCTCACAAAAACGGAAGCAGGAATCACCAGTATCCTCCAACAAGCAGACGCAGAAGCGAAAACCTACGCCGAAAAACATATTGGGAAAAAGAGTAAATCTTCCGCGAAGAAATCATAAGTAGTCAAAAAAATATAGGGGCGAATGGGGATTCGCCCTTATAAAAATCATCAATTTATTCCCGAAAAGGTAATAACCATGACCCACATTTATCGCTGTCAAATTGAATTACAAGATAGCCTCTATTTTGCAACAAGAGAACTCGGACGACTCTACGAAACTGAACCCATTTTACATAATTATGCCCTCACTTATGCTTTAGGGTTTGTAGATAGTGAAACTTACGGAACAACCGTTTCCGAAGAAGAAAGTTATCGTTACTTTTGTTCGGAACAAATTCCGAAATATGAACAACATTTTACCCCCTTAAATCAACAAGAAATTTATGTCACTCCCGCTTATCCTCTCTCTCATGCTAGTGTTTTAAATACTTGGAAATATGCTGATAACCGCTATCATGTGGAAATGCAAAAGACGCAGAAAAATATTCCCAGTTACGGACGCACGAAAGAAATTACACCGGAAAGTATTTTTGAATGCTACATTATTTCTGAATCATCTTTGCAAAAAGAAACCACTTCTCAGAAATGGCAATGGCGACTCCCCAGATTTATTCGCTTAGGAAAATGGATGGGTAAAGCGGAACTCTTTTTAGAAGAATTATCCATTTCTAAAAAATACAGTAATCAAACCTTTATTTATCCTCATCCTCTCAATCCACTGGATGTCATGTTTACCAATCAAGTGATTAGCTACGATGTGGTTAATATGCCACCTGTGAGCTTAATTCGTAATGTTAATTTACGAGGGGATTACTATACCTTTGCCCACAACTCTTCCCTTAAGCTTCCTGTCAATATGACATACCAGTTTGGGTAATTATATTTATTCTAAAATATGACTAATTATTTTGGGTTTGGACTAGGTGATATTGCAATCCCTAAAACAAAATGAAAACAAGCTCGATTATTATCAATCATTTAGGAGGAAATAGTGTCAACTGTATTAATCGTTACCGTTGGTGGAACGCCCCAACCGATTGTTACCGCGATTCGCACCTTACAACCCGATCGCGCGATCTTTCTCTGTTCTACCGGTAGCAAAGGAAGCCTCTCGCAAGTCACGGGAGAGGGAACCCCTTGTGAAATCCGTCGCGGAACAGAAGTCATTGATCGCTTACCCAATATTCCCACCCAAGCGGGATTAGGAGACAAATTTGAGCGCGATCGCGATGTATTTCCCATTAGTGAACCCGATGATCTCGCCGAATGTTACCATCAAGCATCCGCTGCTATTCAAAGTCTGCGGAAAGACGCTGCGAGTCTCCAAATTATGGCAGATTACACGGGGGGAACCAAAACCATGTCTGTTGGCTTAGCCATGGCGGGTTTGGATCATCAAGTCACCCTTTATCTCACGACGGGAAATCGCACCAATACCATTAAAGTCGAACGCGGAGAACTCACTGGACAAGCCACCATTGCCCCTATTATTGCCCAACGCACCTTAGAACAGCTACTTCCTACCGCCTTGAGTCAGTATGATTATTCCGCAGCGATTGGTCAACTGAAACGATTATTAAGCGCGATCGCGCTTCCTCCTGAACAAAAACGAACCCTACAAGAAATGTATGACTGCTGTATGGGGTTAGAAGCATGGGATCGCTTTGATCATCAAACGGCGTTAGACTTTTTGCAACGTCAAATGAAGCGTCCCGAAATTCAACCGTTAGGTGTATTCTTAAGACGAGTGCTGAGTAGCCGATCCACGATTGATGAAACTTTTAATTCTCCCGATAGAAGTAAAGGACATGGTTATGAAATTGTCCAAGATTTACTTTTAAATGCTCAACGTCGAGCGCATCAAGAACGCTATGATGATGCCATTGGTCGCTTGTATCGTGCGTTAGAATTATTAGCCCAAATTCGTTTATTGACGGGTTATGAAATTAAAACGGGCAATGTTGATGTTGAGAAATTACCGAGTTCTTTACAAGCAAAATATGAACAAAAGAAATCGCGCGATAAAATTCAATTGGGTTTAAGGAACAGTTATGATTTATTAAGTCAATTTCCAGACGATCCCTTAGGCGAATTATATCAACAGCATAGTAAATATTTATTAGATGCTCTTGAAACTCGCAATAACTCCCTATTTGCCCATGGATTTGAACCCATTCACGCGGAAAAATATGAAAGTGTCAGCAAAGTAATCATTGACTTTATTGAAACAGGAATCAGTGCTTTAATTCCATCCAAATTCAATAAAACCCTTCCTCAATTTCCCACTTCTTTGAATATTAATTCATTGTAAAATAACTAAAAACCGTATTAACTGATAGCTGTAAATCAGGCAAGATACTTACAGTTGGTAAAACTTCTTCTCCTTGATAAGATTTGGGTTGTTGCTGCGGTAAAAAACTCATCACTAATCGTTCATTCGGATCAACTAACCAGCCCGATTCTGTGCCATGATCTAAACAAAATAAAATATTATTGATGATT
>JAVLCL010000402.1:0-3328 GCA_031580825.1 Halothece sp. Uz-M2-17 | reverse complement strand
CCTTCGCACACTTTCCCCATCACTCTCAATAGTAAACCGTTGTTCAGAATGCTTAACTGGCTCCAAATACAGCCTCACATTTAAGTGTCTCTCTTCCCATTTCGACTGAAATTCATCAGCAAGGTCTTGTAGTAATTTTTTGATATCAACGGCAGTTACTTGCAGAGAAGTGCCTTCATCTTCAATCTTTTGTAACGTCAATAGATCCTTGATTAAGTTATGTTCTCGGTTCCATTCTTCTTCTAAAATACCCAAATATTTTTTTTGGCGTTCTGGGGGAAGGGTTTGATTATGCAACATCCGAATCGCCATCTTCATGGTTGCTAAAGGTGTATTTAATTCATGGCTGATGGTTGCTAAAAATTCATCTTTCAGTTGATTTAATTCTTGTAGCTGTTCGACTTGATTGCGACTGGTTTCGTAGAGTTTGGCTTGTACATCTAAACTCCGTTGTAATTGTGCAGTACGCTCATCAACCAGAGACTGCACTCGTTGTAAGGTTTTATTGTGGATAATAGCAGTACTAACTTCTGTACTGACCCAACTCATCACATCTTTTTCTTCTTGTTGCCATCTTCGGGGTTGATCATGTTGCAAGAGGAGAAAACCTAAAACCAGTTGTGATTCAGGACGACCACTACTCGTCCCCATCAGGGGAGTAATGAGCCAAGCCGACATCGGATGAGACACTTCCGATAAATAAACTTGATCGGGATCATTGACTTCTTGATCCGTGAGAGGAACCGGAGCTTGTTGCCATGCTTTTAAGCAAAGGGGACTATTATTGAGGGAAAAAGCAGTTAACGGGCTTTCTAACCATGAATCGCAAGCCCATTGCGTTAACAGTTGGACTTCAACATTGGGGTTCGTAATTTCCTGTCGATTCCCAAAAATGGGTTCTGCATACCGTAACATCAGAACAATGCCCCGAGTTACTTTGAGAGATTGACTGGTTTGCGCGATCGCGCTGTGTAAAATTGTCTCTAAATCTTGAGAATTATGAATAACTTCCGTTATTTTTTGTTGCAGTAATTTGTAACGCTCTTTTTGATCTAACTCCAATTGCAGTTGGGCAGTTTTGAGAGCCAGAGACAAAGCCGTATCTAGGGAGGAGTCCAAACGCCCATTAAAGCCAAGATCATAAGAACTTCCTAAAATTAACCATCCCCAAAGCTGATCTTGAGCAATCGGACAGACATCCCAATGCGTTAAGGCAAAATCTTTTTCCAAAGTCGCGAAAAGATTGATTGGCATCCCATTCTCATCGGACTGGCTTTCTCCAGTTTGCCAAAGAATCGTTCTTAATTTTTCTTCCCATTGATTTAATTGCCCTTTCTGAAGAGAATCAAGTTGACCCCAACTAGCAGTTGGTAAACCCACAAAAGGAATCAAAAAACAAACTTCTGCTGACACAGTTTGAATGATTCTTTTTGGCAGTTCACACAGCAGTGTTTTTGCATCTGCACTAGCAAGGGTTAATGCATTAATCTCTTGTCCAATCAGTGTTAGTTTCACAATTTCAGCTTACTGATACTTGAGTGAGAGTGGGCTACTCACGCGATGCTATTGAACACAATTTTTAGACAGTCAACCTCACGAGATTGAGATCTCAGATTCAGACTGAGAATATACCTTAACACTCTTAACCTACCACACTCATCTCATGTCGTGTCATGAAGTTGAGCGAACTTTGACACATTTTTTTCTTTTCTCAAATCAATACCAGAAATCTGAACTAATGTTCAAAGATATTTTCAAATTGCTGGAGATCTAACTTAGCAAAAGTGGGAAGACATTGAAAACACTCTTGCGTGAGTTCCCATCGTTCTTCTCGTTCCAGCATTGTTTGCAATTTTTGTTGCATGCTAATCAAATAACGTACATCATTGGCTGCATAACTTAACTGTTCAGGAGATAAGTTGCCAACATTGCCCCAGTCTGAGCTTTGGGAACGTTTATCAAGTTCCACTTGTTCTAACTCTTGCACTAAACTCTTTAAGCCATGACTTGAGGTATAAGTTCGCGCCATTTTACTCGCTATTTTCGTACAAAAAATAGGAGTGGTCATGACCCCAAACGTATGGTAGATCTGAGCAATGTCAAAGCGAGCAAAATGAAAGATTTTCTGCACATTCGGTGCAATCATCAACTGCGAAAGATATTCCGCTTCTCGTTGCCCTTTTGCAATGCGAATCATTGTCACATTATCATCAGCATCACATATTTGAACCAAACAAAGCCGATCGCGCATTGGGTTTAAACCCATGGTTTCGGTATCAACCCCAACAGCAGGAGTAGATAAATAGTGTTGTAATAATTCGGGTGACAAGTCCTGATCACAGACTTGAAATTTTGATAAATTCATTCGTTTGTTATTTGCTATTTGTTATTTGTTCGTTTGTTATTTGTTATTTGTTATTCGCTATTTGTTATTTGTTCACCCCCTCTCCTTGCCTATTTCCCAAGCACGTAGCGCTATCACTGGTCGCTGTTAACTGTGTTCTTCTAAATACTTAGCAACGGTTTGCACATCTTTATCACCTCGTCCTGAGCAATTAATCACAATTTTAGGCGATCCTGATAATTGGGGACATAAGGTTTCGAGATAGGCAAAAGCGTGAGCCGTTTCTAAAGCGGGAATAATGCCTTCTAAACGAGACATCCGTTGAAAGGCTTCCACTGCTTGAGCATCCGTGACACTGTAATATTCAGCGCGACCACTATCTTTGAGATAACTATGTTCGGGTCCCACACCCGGATAATCTAATCCGGCGCTAATCGAATGGGCTTCTGTGACTTGTCCGTCTTCATCTTGTAAGAGATAACTCATTGCGCCATGAAGAACCCCTGGCTGTCCACGGGTGAGGGTGGCTGCGTGATGAGCAGAGTTTGTTCCTTCTCCCCCTGCTTCGACACCAATCAGACGCACTGAAGACTCAGATATAAACTCAGAGAAGAGACCCATAGCATTGGATCCACCACCAATACAGGCTAAGAGAATATCAGGGAGTCCGCCCCATTTGTCTTGACATTGACGACGGGTTTCTTCTCCAATAATGGCGTGAAAATCGCGGACAATCATGGGGTAAGGATGGGGTCCGGCTACTGAACCGAGGATATAGTGCGTGTTTTCAACATTCGTCACCCAATCCCGAATCGCTTGAGAAGTAGCATCTTTTAAGGTTCCATTTCCGGCTTCTACCGGTTCGACTTTCGCGCCCATTAAGCGCATTCGGAAGACATTGAGGGCTTGACGTTCCATATCTTGAACGCCCATATAAATGACGCAATCTAAGCCAAAACGAGCACAAACCGTTGCTGTAGCAAC
>JAVLCL010000401.1:0-3330 GCA_031580825.1 Halothece sp. Uz-M2-17 | reverse complement strand
GTTTAATTCAATATTAATCGTTGCCAAAGGGTTATTTAAGCCATAAGTTTCTAACTGATTAGGTTCGACATTAAATATTTTCGGAGAACTCGTTTTTACCAATAAATCTAATAAAAAAACAATAGATGATTCTGCTACAGGACTACCTTCGGGTTGTTTCATGCGCCAATTACTGGCTGTTGTTTCTAAGCGAATAAATTCTAAAGTTTGTCCATTTCCTTTGTCGATAATTAATTGTTGAACGTCTTCTTCTTCAAAATTAAATAGGCTTTTTGAGGATGCTGTTACTGTTTCTTCTTGAGAGGAGGAGCGTGTTTCATGAAAATAAACATATCCTCCTAATCCCAAAGCAATTAATACTAAAACGAGAGTTGTCTTTTGCATTGTTAACGTCGTCTCAACCAACTAATCATTGCTAAAATTAAACCAACGAGAGGAACAATTCCAACTGCAGTCCGACTTAAAATCGCTGCTTGCTGGGGCGTTAAATTAATTCGCCGGTTTGTCTCTTCTTTTGGACGTAAGGCTAAAGAGGGAGTCTCACTATTCGCTAACCAATCAACAGAATTTAAAAACATATCTCCATTTAATTGTTGTACAAATAAACCATTGGTTGCAAAATCAGAATCGCCAAATACAACTATTCTTGCTTCTGGACTTGGTTTAGGAAATGTTTTTTCTTCACTCTCTGTTTCTTCTGTATTCTCTGAAGATTCATTGATGGTTTCTGAGTCTGAATTAGAAGTTGTTTCTTCTGTATGATCTGAATCTGTTGTTGTCTCTTCTGTATTGACTGAAGATTCATTTTCGGTTTCTTTTTCCTCAGCATTAGTTTCTTCCGAGTTATTAGAATCAGATGTCTCTTCTTGCTGTGTTTCTGAAGAGGAGTCTTCTATATGATCTAAAGCGAAACTGATGACTAAAGGACCTGCGCGATCGCGCTCTGGGTTATATTCTAATTGTTCTTGAGTGGTATCACTTTCTGCCCAACTGGCTTCGTTGGTATAAGCTAAAGGAGTCGCAGTTATTCCTTCTTTTTCCACCGCATCAACTGGGCGAGCAAGGGGATAAATTGAAATGCCATTTCCAAACGGATTCGTAATCGGATGATCCCCATAGCGCGTCACAAAAGCAGTGGCAGCATTAAACCCTAACACTTGTCCTTGCCCTGACGCATCAACAATGACCCGATCATCCAATTGTACACCCCACATTTCTAAAATCGGGTCTAAACCACTGTTACTATCCGGATCAAGAAGTAATAATAAACTCCCTCCTTCCGCTAAATAATTGGCAATTGCCTCCACTTCTCCAGGAAATAATGCTCTTTCCGGTGAAGCAATCATTAAAACACTATTGGCTAAGTTTGGAAGATTCGTTTCTTCGGCAAAATTAAACGGTTGGACTTGATAACCTTGTTGCTTTAAACTTGTCACTGCTTGGGATAATCCCCCTTGTACGGGGTCTAATGGCGGTTCTCCATGTCCTTGTAAAATATAAATAAAAGAAACGCGATCGCGCTGGATATTTTGAATGGCACTGGTTAATTTTACTTCTGAAATTGCTTCAACTTCACTCACCTGTTGCACAAACTGAGTTTTATCTCCATATTCAATATAAATTTCCCCATAAGATTCCACCCCAAATTCTTGTGCTTTACTAATGTTTTGTTGTGGATCAACAAAATTAATTTTAAAATTATTACTCTGTTTTTGATAATTATTTAATAACCGTTCTGTTTCTTCAGAAGGTGGATCATTAAAGACCCAAACCGTTAATGGTTCTTCTAATGCGGATACTAATTGTTTAGATTGGGGGGCAAGGGTAAAAAGATTATTTTCCGTTAAATCAATCGTTTGCTGATAGCGAATTCCTAAAAAATTTAAGAATCCTAAAATAAAAATTAGCGCGATCGTGGCAATGAAAGCATTCAAATTCGCTTGCGTGGAACGCCTTCGCCAAAACTTTCGCGTCCCTAAAAAGAAACTAATGATTGCAATCACACCACCGGTTATAATTAATCCTAATGGAATTGGTGTCCAATCACCTGCAACATAACCAGAAGTCACACCAATGATGACAACAAGAATACCAAATAAAAATAAATACTTAGCCATGAATTAGGAGTCCATCCATTTCATCACAGGGCTTATTATACAACTGACTCAGAACCCCTATAAGTTAAACTGCAATAGAATTAAGTATTTGTAAAAGTTTAATGATGACAATAACTAATTCTGTCAGCCAACAACTTCCCCCCACACCTCAAACGTCAAACTTTCGCCAACTTATCCAATGGACTGCCGATCCTCTGAATCTTTTAGAAAAATCAGCTAAAGCCTATGGCGATCCCTTTATGCTGGAGTTTCGCAAAGGAAGACCGTTTGTTTTTATCTCCCACCCAGAAACAATACAAGAAATTCTTAGCAATGATCGCGCAAATTTTGATAGTGGTCGCGGAAACTATATTTTAATTCCCATTGTGGGAGAAACCTCGATGTTAGTTACTGATGGCGAAGATCATAACCGTCAACGGAAATTAATTTACCCGCCCTTTCACGGGGAAAAAATCCGTCATTATGGGGAAATTATCGCTGAAACCACACAGCAGGTTGTACAAACCTGGGAAGAGAACAAACCGTTTACCATGCGGTCATCTATGCAAGACATCACCTTAGAAGTGATTATGCAAGCGGTTTTTGGCATTTCTGATGCCAAACGTCACCAGGAATTAAAAGCCCCTCTGGTGAAGCTATTAGAGTTAACAGGGGGATCAGTTTTGCGCTCCAGTTTACTCTTTTTCCCAATTTTCCAACAAGATTTTCCGGGCAGCCCATGGCGTAATTTTCTCAACCGTCAGCAAGGAATTCATCAGTTACTGCAAGGGGAAATTGAACAGCGACGAAAGAATCATCAAACTACAGGAAACGATATTTTAAGTTTACTGATGTCAGCAAAAGATGAAGCGGGAAACCCGATGAGTGATACCGAATTACGAGATCAACTCCTGACTCTTCTTTTTGCCGGACATGAAACCACTGCAACTGCTTTATCTTGGGCATTTTATTGGATTCATAAATTCCCAGAAGTGCGGGAAAAATTATTAGCTGAATTAGAAACGATTTCTGATACCAGTGATATTAAAGCCCTGAATCAACTCCCTTATTTAGATGCCGTTTGTAAAGAAACCTTACGCATTTATCCTGTTGCCATTATTACCTTTCCGCGGATTACTAAATCTGTTGTGAAAGTCGGTAATTATGAATATCCACCAGAACTGTTTCTTGCGCCCTGTATTTATCTCTTACATCACCGAGAAGACATTTATCC
>JAVLCL010000400.1:0-3333 GCA_031580825.1 Halothece sp. Uz-M2-17 | reverse complement strand
AATTAACTCGTCTCTTTGCGCTTGCAAGATCTGAATTTTAGGACTGGTTTCAGCAAAAATTGCTGATTCTTTCGCAATTTCAGTATCAACATCTTGCAATTGGTTCAGCAGTGCTTCATAACGGGGGGTTGCCAGTTCGGAAGCTGATGCTGGTTCAATGGGTTGTTGTAACAGTTCTTCTTCGAGATCCTGAGCTAACAGTTGTGCTTCATTGAGTTCCGCTTGCACTTTCAGACGTTCTTGAACAAAAGTCCCAATTTGCTGAGACAGTTGTTCCGCTTCCATCTCAGGGTCAATAAAGTTATTTTCTTGTCTCAACTGCTGGAGGCGATTTTGGAGGTTATTCACGCGCGATCGGAGTTTAGGGAGTTGGTTTTCCACAAAAACTAAACCCTTATTCAGTTCCGATTGACGGACTTCTAAACTAAAAGTGATATACGCATCCTTGACTTGCTCTAAAACATCTTTAACTTGTTGTTGGTTTTCGTGTTCGTACTGAACTCGAATAATATTATTTTCAACATCAACACTCAACTGCAAGTTACTAGACAGCGTGTCGTAACTAATTTGAGGATATTGTTCTTGTAAATCTGCAACTAGGGGTTCTAAAACACGAGGACTCTTCAAAATTTTGAGTTTGGCTTCATTCGGTACAACCGCTACCACTTCTTGACGGTTACTTAAAGATTCAGGGGTAGTTGATGAAATAACTTGCGATTCCAAAGATAAAGGTTCCGCTAATAATTCAAACTCAGCCTTATAAATAGGAGTCTCAGTAGCTGCTTTAAAGCCACCTAAAGCTCCGCAAATCAGAGTCATACCAACGATTACCAACGATTGACGACGTAGGGTCGCTAAGAGTTTGACAAAATCTAGCCCCCCTTCACTATCATTCCCATTCCCTATGGTTTGAGTTTGATCGATCGGGTAAGACAATTGATGAAAACGCTCATTAACTTTATCAAGTGTCATAGTGATTAAAATTGAAAAAAATTAACTAATTGTCATCTGCTGTGTGTTGAGCAATGATTTCATCAGAGAGCACTGATGACCTATTGCTTATTTCTCTGAAATTTCTTCCGTTGCCAAGTTCGCTTCCAATTCAGAGCCAGTAATTGTTGCAGAGCAAGGTAGATAAATGGAGGAATGATTTTACTGTAGCGAGGGGCAAGGCGTATCGGTTCTTGAGCTAATCGGTAAAGCCATTCTAAACCTAACTTTCTCATCCAATCGGGCGCTCGCCGGTAGCATCCTGCATAAATGGGAAACACAGCACCTAAACCAATCATTACCGCATGAATTTTATGCTTGTGTTCCGCAATCCATAATTCTTGCTTAGGACATCCTAAACAAACAAATAATAAACCGGCTCCGCTATTGTTAATTTTTTGGATGATCACTTCATCTTCTTGCGGACTTAGAGATCGAAAGGGAAGTGGCTCCATTCCAGCTAAAGAAAGGTTTGGAAATTCCCCTTGGAGACGTTTTTTCATGTGAGAAAGAATAAAATGATCAGCCCCCAAAAAAAAGATACTCACTTGATGTAAAGAAGCCAAGTGACAAAGTTCTAAAAAGATATCCATACCAGCAACCCGATCTTGATGGGTTGCTCCCATCGCTCTTAACATCCAAACTAATGGCATCCCATCAGCAGTTACCAAGTCAGCATGGTTCAAAGCATCAGCAAACTTGGGTTGCCAGTAGGCTTCCATTAAGGTGTGAACGTTGGCAACACTGACAAACTTACTGGCTCGATGTCTTGCCCATTCGGTCATGAGTGCAGTTTGGTCTTGGAAAGATAGAGCGGTTACTTGGGTTTTGAGAAGAGCATAAGTTTTAATATGCATTGATGTTGGAGTTAATTGTTTTAAAGGAAGTGACATAAAACATAAAAAAAGGGCACAGGAATTCCCTCTGCCTAACAATTTGAGTGCACTCTGAGGTGTCTTCTCAATTTGTTGTCAGTGGCGTTGCCACCGCACAAAATTTATAGGTTTGAAGATTTGAAACTTGAAAAAACAGTTCTTAACGTTTGATTCTTACAATCGACCCCGACTGGCACGATACGTATATTCACTAACCGAAGGATTGGGATGATTGGGATCAATGGCATTAGTTGCATTTTTCCAATGATCCGGTTGTGCAAGCGTAGCTGCATAAGATCCATTCTCCCGTTTTGAAACTAACATCCAGACTTTACTATCTTGATGACAGAAAAATTCTTCGAGCCAAGAGCTTCCATCTAAATAAGCTCCCTTCATGGCAAGGAATTTTGCCTTTTTACTAGAGATCCCGAGATGCTTTTTAATACTTGCAGCATCTTCGTAATAAACATGATGTTTTTCACTGCCAAAACGCCAGAGCCTTTCTCCACAGTAAGGGCAGTAAAATTTAGGCGTTTTCTTATAGCGACTCCGTTTATTTGGCATTAACGATCTCTCCTCATCCCACATTCAAGTCAGTTTACATTCTACACTTAAGTACGTATTAATGTCTAGTCTAAATTACTGAAAACCTTCAAATCTAATGATAAATCCTTACAAAATGCCAATAATTACGGATAAATCTACACTTCACTATCCTTAAAGGTTTACGTACTCACTTAAACAACAATCTTGCTGCAAGGGGAAAACCAATGGTTTCCCCTTTCCCCTTGACCCGTCACTTGAAAATTGACAAACCACTAGGTTCAATAAGACAGAAGTTTTGATCTAATAAGCTCCTTGTTTAGTGAAAACAACGACGACAGTTTTAAAGATCAGCTTCAAATCATATCCCAGAGACCATTGGCGCTGATAGAGCAAATCCATATTCACAATTTCTTCAAAGTCCTTCACCATAGACCGACCATTGACTTGCCATTCCCCTGTTAACCCCGGCTTCACTTGCAAACGTTTGAAATGATGAGGAAGATACTGAGATACTTCATCAGGCGTTGGGGGACGGGTTCCAACTAAACTCATCTCTCCTTTGAGCACATTTAGAAATTGGGGAAACTCATCTAAGCTCGTCCGTCGGAGAAAATGACCAATACGGGTAATTCGAGGGTCATTTTGATTTTTAAAGATATATCCTTCTGCTTCATTCGTAACCAAGTGTTTATGTTTTTCAGCATCCTTAACCATGGAGCGAAATTTCCAAATGCAAAAGGTTTGACCATGAAGTCCAACTCGCGTTTGACGAAAGAAAATGGGTCCGGGATCATCAAAATAGATAGCAGGAGCAATAAAAATATATAGGATAGCCGTAATACTGAGTCCGACTAAAGCCCCAATAATATCAATTAAACGTTTTGCTTTGCTCTTAACAGAGGGTAACAATGGAAAGAGGTTT
>JAVLCL010000399.1:0-3344 GCA_031580825.1 Halothece sp. Uz-M2-17 | reverse complement strand
GTTTGAGGAGTTGGGCTTGTAACTCAGAAGCGGGAATTGCTGTGGCGACAAGAAAGAAATTAGCTGCGGTGGGAAGCGGAGATAAGTGGGGAATGGTTTTTAAGTCTTGATAAAAGCGCGATCGCGCAGTTTCTAACCAACGCCAAGTTTGTTCTTGAAACCCAGTATCTTGAATTACGGCTAACGCTGCATCTTCCGCTAAACTGTTTACCGACCAAGGATCGCGCCAGTTTTGCCACTGTTGTAACCGTTGCGGATGGGCAACAGCATAACCAATACGCAGTCCAGGGAGGCTGTAAAATTTAGTCAGCGATCGCAGCACAACTAAATTCGGGTAGTTTGCCACATCCGCAATCAAACTTTCTTGATCGTCTGGGCGTAAAAAGTCCATAAACGCCTCATCAATCACCACTAAGGCAAACTGCTCTAAATAGGGCAAAATTTCCGCCCGAGAAAATAATTGACCCGTAGGGTTATGGGGATTATTTAAAAGCAGTCCACAGTGTTTAGTTTTTGGCGGATCTAATACTAATGCTTGCCTCTGCTGAGGTTTTTCAAGCATTCCTGCCACATCGAGAGGACAAGGGGTGATTTTTGCCCCAAACGCATCCAAAGCCCGTGTATAGTCTCGAAACCCTGGTTTGAGGACATAAACCGTATCTAACTCCGCTAATTCTCGCCCGACCCAAGTGAGTAATTCTGCTGCCCCATTCCCTGCTAAAATCCAATCGGGTGCTAAATCGTGTCCCGCGCCGATTAGTTCTCGCAGTTGCGGGTAATTGGGGTCAGGGTAGTGTTTTAAGCGAGAAAGCCCCCTTTGGATCGCACTGATGGCACTTTCAGGAGGACCAAGGGGGTTAATACTTGCAGAAAAATCCAATATCACAGAGGGAGAACAGCCCGCTAACTGGGCTGCCCAATTTAAGTTTCCTCCGTGTATTGGTCGTGTCATGATAATTTCGTGGGTCAGTGGTTCCTATTTTTTGTCTTCAGGGGCAACTCGTTCTTTAAACAGTTTCCCAGCAGAAAACGCCGGAACAGAAGTTGCAGGAATTTCCATTTTATCCCCTGTTTTGGGATTTCGACCTTCCCGCGCTTTTCGTTCACGACGTTCAAAAGAACCAAACCCGACTAAGGTTACTTTTTCCCCTTCCGATACCGCTTCCATAATGGTTTCTAGGGCTGCGGTGAGAACCGCGTCTGCTTGCTTTTTAGTTACAGTTGCGCGATCAGCGATTTTATCAACTAAATCACCTTTATTCATGGATTTTTCTCCTAATTTGTGACTGTTTCTCTACGATAACGACAGATTCCTTGCGCTGAGCAAGTTTTCTTTGCATTTACTAACATAGACGTTTAGTAAGGCAATGTATAAAAGCCTAGAATACTTATATGTTCTATGTTTCACTGCATCATTCTAAACTGTGATCGCCGATTGTGCATCGTCAAAACCATTAAATTCGCTACATTTCGGGATTTTTTTACGTTTTGAAACTTAATTTGTGACTTGTATTACGAAAAAATGACAATTGAATCCGAATTCTTGACAATTTGGCAACCAACGATTAAGAACTCGTTTTTGATTGACTGTGCTTGACTCTTCTAATGTTTGTTAATTATTTAATGACATGACTGTTCTTTTACCTGCTATTGTCCCCGTTGCATTAATTATTTTCATTGGCGCGATCGCGCAACGTTATCTTTCCCTGGATCGATCCACCCTCTCCCGACTGTCTCTTTATGTTCTGATTCCCGCCTTAGTAGGAGATAAACTCTATCGCACTACGGTTTCTCCTCAAGGCGCGATCGGGCTAGTGATAGGCTTTGTTATCACTTCAGGTTTGTTATATTTACTCGCTTTAGGGATTAATTATTGGGGAACCCTCCCTTCTACAGTGGGCAAAAGTTTATTAGCCACGACCATTTTCAGTAATGTGGGTAATTTGGGACTCCCCCTAAATAGTTTTGCCTTTGGGGATGAAGGCTTAGAACGGGCAATTATTTGTTTGATTACCTCTGCGATTCTTTTATTTGGGGTTGCTCCTGCTTTAATTAAAGGAGAAGGGTTACGCTATGGCATCAGAATGACCCTCAAATTACCCCTATTCTGGGCGATGATTGTCGGGATTATTTTTCATCTTTTGCAAGTGGAGTTTCCCTACCGCTTAGATGTGGGAATTGAACAGTTGGGACGATCCTCGATTCCCATTGCACTGATTATTTTAGGAATGCAGTTAGCTAGTACTCGCTTTACTTTAGGGAAATATGAACTGTTTGCGTCTGGGTTGCGGTTATTGGTTGCCCCCGCGATCGCGCTAGGCGTAGGATTAATCTTAAACTTAACCGGACTCGATCTAAATGTCTTAGTCATGCAAACAGCAATGCCGGCTGCAGTGAATAATGTTTTAATGGTGGGAGAATTTGGCGGTGAACCCGATCGCGCTGCACGAACTGTCGTTGTTTCCACCATCCTCAGTTTTGCCACTGTTCCCCTATTTTTGTGGATTTTAACGGATGTTGTGGGTTAACCAATAAGGATAGGCTGCTGCATCGGCTTCGGTGAACTTTTCCGGACAAGTTTCACTCACTGCTTGTGCAATCTTAGCTAAACTTTTTGCATCTCCTGTACTTTCTAAACCAAATGTCCACCAGTTTTGGTCTTTTACTTTCAGTTGCGTTAACTCTACATTACAAAACGCATCTGAAGAGAGTTCCCACTGACGCTGCGATCGCGCTTTCTCCACTGCAACCCAAGCCGAATCTTGGGGATAAAAATCTTGTAAACTCTCTGCTTCACACAGCCATTTCACCCACTGTTCCATGATTCCTTCTCCTTGCGAGGATAAATCAACAGTTGTCAATTGTTTTTCTCGCCACTTCACTTCAATTCGTCCTTGGCGAAACTTAATATTAAGATCATTACAGGGCGCGATCGGTTGTAAATACCAATCCGTGCGGGTTTCTGCTTCTCCGAAAACTTCTCCAGGACAGGCTTGCTTAAACCATTGATTCATGACGGCTGGAATCTCTCCCCGCTTAAACCACCGCATTTCTAGAGTTCTCAACATCTCCTTCACCTCTAATCTTTCTACTTCTTCTGAAACAGTGACCAATGATTAAACAACAAAGAACGAATAACAAATAACCAAGAACAAATCAAAAACATTAAGGAATCGTAACAATTTTGGATCAGGGGTTGTGTGAACTCTCCCCCCATCTGCTATTCTGTATCTCAATATTATTGAAACTTAATTGCAATAAAACGCGAAACGTTCATCATGACACAACAAGCCCTTTGGATCAGCGTTAGTCCTACTCTCAAGCGATTCCATCGTCCCTTACAA
>JAVLCL010000398.1:604-3354 GCA_031580825.1 Halothece sp. Uz-M2-17 | reverse complement strand
GAAAATTTTGGTCGCGCGATCGAGGCAAGTTTACTCAACAAAAAATCACCGGAAAAGGCGTTACAAGAATCTCAAAAGCGATTAGAATTGATTTTTGCAACTAAGACTGATTAAAATATGACTGCTTTTCTACATCCTCCTCTTTTACAACCGGGTGATACGATCGCGCTAATTTCTCCGAGTGGAGCGTTACGAGAAAAAGAAGCATTTGAGAAAGGATTAACAGTTTGGCGCGATCGGTATCAGGTAGAATTAATTTCTCCTTATGAAGAAGAAGGCTATCTTGCGGGAAGCGACGAGCACCGTCGTCAAACCTTACATCAGGTATGGAACAACCCAGATTATAAAGCAATTATTTGCAGTCGTGGCGGATATGGCAGTATGCGCCTCCTAGAAAAATGGTCTTGGGAAATGTCGGTCACGCCGAAGTGGTTAATTGGTTTTTCTGATATCACTGCATTACTATGGAGTCTCTATAATCAGAGAATTATTGGTTTACACGCCCCTGTTTTAACGACGCTAGCGGAAGAACCGAATTGGTCAATTGAACGCTTATTTACCTATCTTGAACAGGGAAAACTTTTGCCTTTAGAAGGAGAGGGTTGGGGCGGAGGAAGGGTCACAGGACGGTTACTCCCAGCAAATTTAACGGTAGCAACCCATTTATTGAGAACACCCTTAGAACCCAGTTTAGAAGGGGTGATTCTTGCTTTAGAAGATGTCACAGAAGCCCCCTATCGTATTGATCGAATGCTCACCCAATGGCGATTATCAGGTGTTTTAGATCAGATTGGTGGCTTAGCTTTAGGACGGTTTAGTCGTTGTGATCCTCCTGCGGGAAGTGTGAGTTGGAGCGTGGAAGAAGTATTGCGCGATCGCGCGGTCGATTTAAATTGTCCCATTGTCTCTAATTTACCCTTTGGACATGACTCCCCAAATGCGGTTTTACCGGTGGGAGAAATCATGACCCTCGACGGTGATCAAGGAACATTAACGCTAACTCATTAATTTACAGTTCCCGGTTCTCTGGGGACAATTTGCATTTTCGAGATTTGGGTAATTCTTTGATACAGTTGTTCTGCAACAACAGTGTTTGCATTGGCAGTCAGGTGAATGGGAGTCTGAAAGGCTTGGTCTGGAAAATCAGTATAAATCGGATAAAGATTCACACTTTCCACATTATTGGGAAAAATTTGTTCCAGTTGAGCGTTTGCTTTACCTATTTCTGTATAGGCATTTCGGACTTCTTGAATATACTCCTTCCCCAATTCATTAATCATTTCCTGTTCTTGGCGCGGAAGATTTTCTAAATTTCGTCCCGTAATTTCAGGTTGCACTGCACTAATCAGAGGAATACCCGCACCAGCAGTTAAACGTACCATTTGCAAACTATTCTGACGATAGCGTTTCACTCGTTCCACTAATTCACTCGGTTGCTGGGGAAGATAAGAGGCGAGGGGTTGAGTAGAAGTTTGATTTAAAACAAGCGTATTTTTTGTGGTGGGGACAGCAGGTGTTGCCATATAAGCTGTGGCAAGTTGCATTAAATCACTGTTTTGTCCCCACTTCTTCAGGGGTTTACGTAAATAGTCAAGAAAGTGTTGCGGGGCATTACTGAGATAAGTTTCAATCAGAGGAATATCTGCAAATGACTGTTGACTCGAAAGCATTAAGTCTTGATAACCGCCCATGACAATAATTAAGTCGGGGTCATAGGAGAGAATATTTAGGGCAAGTTGAGCTAATTGATTGCCAGAGGCGTAACCTGGAACTGCTGCATTAATCACTTGATATTTCCCTTCCTTTAAACGAGGGGTTTTTTGCAGCAAACGAACGCGATCCGGTTCATAAAAGGGTAGCACTTCTGGTTGATATTGATTCGGTTCCGCCTGTTGTTGTTCTACGCGCTGGTTGAGGCGTTGTTCTAGTTTTTGCGCGATCGTATCTTGGTTACTATCATTCCGATAACCAAAGGCACTTGACCCTCCTAAAATAAAAACCCGCACTTCATTACTGGGTTTATTTCGAGGAATCGAAACCGTTTCTCGCCATCCTTGTTCATTGATTTGCCAGAATTGACTTTCTTGGTTGGGAACTAATTGGTATCCAGCAACGGGATGACGTTCAACTTTTAGACTTCCCCCTTCGGATAAGCCCTGAATCGGTTTATTATTCGTGAAAAACTTTAATTGGTAGGCTTGAGATAAAGCCGAGTTATCCTGTTGCCTCATTAAACGGGGGGGGTTCCCCGTAAAACTAAAAAAGAGGCGAACAAACGCTTCTAAAACAATCAGTAATAAGGGAATGGAAATGAGAATCCATAGCGGAGAAACGCCTTTGTTACGAGATGGTTTGTTACCAGTATAGAGTTTTCGACGAGACTTAAACATAGCAGGGCAAAGAGATGAACGGAGTTAGCTTTGTGAGAAAGTTGAGGAGGCACCGGCAGCAGATCGAGATTTAAGCCGTAAACCAAGGTAAACCATAATTATGATCGCGATCGCGCCCCAACCGAGAGGTTCTGGCAGCCAGAACACCACTTCAATCTGGTTATTTTCCCCGGGTTGTAAATACCATATCGTTTCTGTGCCGGTTTGTTTCACTAAAGACTGAGTCTCCCCTGTGTCTGGGGCGATAATTTTCATTCCCCAAGGGGTTTGCAAACGAAATTCCAAATCTAAAAGAGAATTTGCTCCCACTAACAACGAATTTTTGCCTTGAATTGTTCCCAAAGCGGTTAAATCAATCTT
>JAVLCL010000398.1:0-594 GCA_031580825.1 Halothece sp. Uz-M2-17 | reverse complement strand
CTTGAGTTTTAAATGAGTTTGTTGAAATAAAAGCCAGTTTTTTTGGTCAGTGGTTAGTTGAGAATTGAGTTGTACTAACTCACTGGGGGCTTCTGTAACCCGAGTGTTGCTAGGATTAAAAAATTGATTGAACTTGGTTTCCAGTTGTTGGGCATTGGCAAAGGGAATTTTAAGTTCCACGGCTTGTGGGGAAATCCGCTCAGTTTTCCCCCCTAATTGGCGCGATCGCGCTTGCAAACTTCCTAACCAGTCTTCCACATCCGCTTGACTAAAATTGGTTAATTGTTGCCCTAATTCAATATGCTGAACGATTTGACCGCGATGTAAACCCTCAAAATTAATGCCAACATCATAGTGAACACACCCAGAAAGGAAAAAGGGGAGCAGTAAGAGTAAGCAACGTTTCCAAGCAGATTTGATCATATTCAGTTATCGGCGACAACGATTTATTATTGGCTCGTCCAGCACATGAGGGTCATGAGTAACTGTCGTTACGTCTCGATTAATCCAGTTTCTGAGGACTATGTCAACACGAATCATAATATGTTACGATTTATTAAGATTTCGACTTTATCTTTTAAATCGCTTTCTCTT
>JAVLCL010000397.1:0-3359 GCA_031580825.1 Halothece sp. Uz-M2-17 | reverse complement strand
TGATGAAAGGGTTTTAGCGATCAGTAATGTCCTAACCCAAGTTTGTAGTGCTATATAACATCACCGAACAGACTCCCAATCAATCCCGAAAAAACTTCAAGTATCAAACAAAGATGATTCCAATTTATACTCAAATTCAGCAAGGTAATCGTTGGTTAAATCAATATCGGGGGAAACGTCCCGCACTTGCTTGTGTGTTAGGCTTTACAGAAACGGGTTTATTGCCTGAAATCTCCGCAGCAGGGGCAACGCCTGATGATCGTCGTTACACCGCGATCGCGGATGGAGAATGTTTAGTCAATGGCATCCAACGGCATCCGAAATATCCTTTGCCTCCCCTGACTGTCGGTGCATCGCCAACCTTGATTTCCCGTGCTTTTGTAGAAGCCTTAGACTTACCGGTTTATCTCTTTAATGCGGGTTTACCAAAACCCCCTGCTGTGCCTCATATTGATTTAGGTGGAATTCCTGCGCAATGCGTTTCCACAGGTCAGGCGTTACCGCAAGCGCGAGTGGAAGCGTTATTTGCCCAAGGCTGGCATTGGGGAGAAGTTCTTGCGAAGACAGTACAAGATAGTTATTTAATTATTGGAGAATGTGTAGTCGGTGGGACAACAACTGCTTTGGGATTACTCACAGGTTTGAGAATTGCTGCTGCGAATAAGGTCAATAGTAGCCACCCGCAATGTAATCATCGGCAAAAATGGGAAATTGTGCAAGCCGGGTTAGGGCGAACCGATTGGTATTTTCAACAAACGCCTATTGATCCGTTTGCTGTCGTCGCTGCGGTGGGGGATCCGATGCAAGCGGTGGTTGCGGGAATGGCACTCTCAGCGAGTCGGGAAGTCGGGGTGTTATTGGCTGGAGGAACACAAATGCTTGCGGTTTACGCCCTCATGCAACGGTTACGACGGGAAGGCAGTCGCGGTAATTTAGAACAGGTGGTGGTGGGAACAACGCGCTGGGTAACAGAAGATTTAACTGGGGATACGGTGGGCTTAGCCAATACGTTAGACGATGTTCCTTTATTAGCAACGGGTTTAAGTTTTGCCGAGTCTCGTTATCCGCAGTTGAATGCCTATGAAGAGGGTTATGTGAAAGAAGGAGTAGCTGCAGGCGGTTGCGCGATCGCGGCACATTTATATTTAGGATGGGGTCAAGATCAATTACTGAAAACCATTGAGTCTTTAGTTGAACAATATGCACAGATCAGATGAATCTGCTTCTGGTTATCCCCTGATTTGTTTAACTAAATGGACTAATTCCGGCAAAATTAGCTGTTCTAACCCTAACTTCACTGCCTTACTTGAACCGGGAAGAGAAAAGACCAGTTTTCTTTGATAAACGCCTGCAATTGCCCGTGACGCGATCGCGCGTGATCCAATTTCTTGATAACTCAAATACCGAAATAACTCCCCAAACCCCGGTAAAGTTTTTTCTAACAACGTCACCAGCGCATCATAAGTGGTATCCCGTGGCGCAATCCCCGTTCCCCCATTACAGAGAATGACGGCTAATTCTTCAATTTTGCCCAGTCTGGAAACTTGTTCAATAATTGGTTCGGGTTCATCAGGAATAATGACATAATCTAAGATTTGATGACCGTTTTCTTGTAGCTGACGGGTGATTAACTGACCACTGCGATCGGTTTCTGAAGTGCGAGTATCACTCACGGTAACCACAGCGCAATATAGAGAAATTAATTCTTGATCTTGATGAGGTTGAGACATTTTTTTTAACAGTGACCAATGACCAAATAACGAATAACTAATAACTAATGACTAATGACTAATGACTAATGACTAATCAATTCCTTCTAAATACGTGGTTAAAGTTAATTCATAGCCATGGTAAAAGACAGGAGACTTAAGCGTAATAGAAGGTAAGGTATTTTTATGATCCCTTTCTGAACTGAGTAAACGAGCTTTAACTAACGCTAAATCAAAGCGACAATTTAACTCCGAAAATTGAGGATAAGCAGACAAAAACATCTGTGCGGTACGATAAAGTTTTCTTTGTTTTTGAGCAGTTATGGCTAACAACCCATCCCTATCCCAGTTTCTATTTTGACGAGTTTTCACCTCCACAAAACTTAAAATAGAAGCGCGATCGTAAGCTACCAGATCGATTTCTCCCCAACGACAACGCCAACGGGAAGCCAAAATTTCCCAACCTTGACCTTGCAACCACTGGGCTGTCACTTGTTCTCCTAACTCTCCCAAACTCGCCATTTTTAAGTCACAGTGGAAGACTCTAACGCCATGTTCATTAACGTTTCATGGGTACTAATCACCTCGCCATCTTCCTCAGGTTGTCTTTGAACATAATGTCCGTCGGGTTGTAATTCCCACGCTTGACGGTTATCCGATAGCATTAACTCTAAAATCTCTTTTAACTCTTGGAAAATCCGTCGATCATCAATGGGAACCACCGCTTCAATACGACGATCTAAGTTCCGTTGCATCCAGTCTGCACTTCCGATATAAATTTCTTCTTCCCCTTGGTTATAAAAATAGAAAATACGGGAATGTTCTAGAAAACGACCAATCACACTAACCACTCGAATATTATCACTAATGCCTTTTAAACCTGGACGTAAGCAACAAATACCACGGATAATTAAATCGATTTCCACTCCCGCTTGTGAGGCTTCATAGAGGGTTTGAATAATTTTGGGATCAACTAGGGCATTCATTTTAGCAATAATATGGGCTTTTTCGCCTTTTTTGGCGCGATCGCGCTCTCTTTGAATGAGCACAATCATCCGATCGCGTAAACTCACTGGTGCAACCAATAATTTCCGATACGACCGTTGACGAGAATGTCCGGTAAGAAAATTAAATAAATCGGTTAAATCCGCACCTAAGGATTCCCGACAACTAAATAGCCCTAAATCCGTGTAAAGTTTTGCCGTTTTCGGATTATAATTTCCGGTTCCAATATGAACATACCGATGAATTTTATCCTCTTCTTGGCGCACAATTAAAGCCGTTTTGGTATGAGTTTTTAAGCCCACAATTCCATATACCACGTGCACCCCAGACTTTTCTAATTTTCGCGCCCAAACAATATTATTTTCTTCATCAAATCTGGCTTTAATTTCCACTAAAACCGCCACTTGCTTCCCATTTTCCGCAGCATTAATCAAAGCATTAATAATCGGAGAATCACCAGAAGTGCGATAAAGGGTCATTTTAATTGCCAACACTTTCGGGTCAACTGCTGCGAGTTCAATTAATTCTTGCACTGTGGCGGTAAAAGAATGATAGGGATGATGAACAAATAAATCCGATTTACGAATTTCGCTAAATAAACTCTCACTTTTTTCCTCAACAGAAAGCGCGCCCTCACCATTCTCT
>JAVLCL010000396.1:0-3364 GCA_031580825.1 Halothece sp. Uz-M2-17 | reverse complement strand
CTCGTTGAGAATCCATATCTTCAAATTCAAAAAAATTATGAGCTATAGAACCCTCACAGTCCTTGAGAAAGCTAGTTTCACCAATTTTATGTTGTGAAGGTCTTTTCCCAGAATTATATTTTCCACTAGCGATTAATTTCTTCATGCGTTCGCTATAGGGACGGAGAACATTTGAATTGTCGGCTTTTGGAAAATCAGTTTTTGCCATCCACCAGAGACGAGTATAGCTATCAACGGTTCTGATCCTGTTAACTGTAACCCAATTAGCTGGTGAAGGAAGACGAGATGGGTTATAACAAATAAATTCTTGAATAAGACGAAGATTTGCCTGTTCATTAGAAACGAATGTCATGAGGGATTGTAGTGGCAAAAGAGACTGCACAGGACGCGATGGCTCCCAGCTATTACCAAGTTCAATAACAATCGAACCATCCTCTGTTAGCATTTCTGCAAAATATGGAGCGAGGCTAGCAAACCAATCTAGATATTCTTCTCCCAGCATATTACCGTAACTTTTTTTATGATTTAGAGGGAAAGGCGGAGAAGTAAAAATCAGTTGTATTTTTCCTCTAAGCCTTTTGAAAGAAGGACTTTTAAGAATGTCTTCAGCTTTACCAACGTAATAGCGACCTGATTTAGCTCGTTGAAATAATGCCACTACACCCCTTACTTAATTTATGTACATTGACAGACATGAATGTGTAAAATCTTAGTTGTTGTTTACTATGGGTTCATCGAATAAACAACCTCGCTTTTTCCAACTTTATTTTCATGGGATAATAATAATGTAAGTGAAAAAAACAGATCGACAATTGTAAACGATACAACTTAAGATCTTACCTCGAGAATAAAAAAACAGTTAGACAATTTCTTAAATGATCTTCATACTTTAATCGAGTTTTCTGAGAAATCTGAGTGAAGTACGAAAAAAACAGTTGAACAATTCCTAGAACTACTGAAATACATGGTTTAGTAGGATTAGAGTGATACGAATCGGGAAAATTGGCAATTTAACTGTAAGTTTATAAGTCGTCATCTATCTTTTCTCAAATACTCAATTCAGAATTTATGCTCAGGATCACTGCCAAAGACAATTACTATGATTGGCATTAGTTTAGCAAGCCCACCTAACATTCTTTCTCCTCTTCCACCCCATACTCAACAAACAACCGCGCCAAACTAATCTCTAATCCTTGTGCCAAACGCTCCATATTTTCCAAAGTGGGATTAATCATACCCCGCTCCAAATTAGAAATATAAGTGCGATGCAGTCCCGCCAACTCCGCCAGATACTCTTGAGACAAATCTAGCTCCCGTCGTCGTCGCCGGACCGCTTTCCCAAACCGTTGTTTAATCGAAGAAGAATTACTGTCAGTCACGGAACTGATCATCGAGAAATTCCGTGACCGCTTCTACAGATTATTCATAACATTTGGTAGAATAAGCATAATCTTTTATCCGTTAATCATCACATGAGCACCGCGCTCCCCCCAGTTTCTCTCCCTAAAACCTTACCCTCAACTCTTCCCGAACAACAATTTGCTTTGGGGAGTTGGGTTTATTGGTATCAAGTTCCTAACCCCGACTTTGGTCGTATTGTGGGAGTCGTTTATACTTATGCTGCTAGTTGTACCATTACAGGACTCCATTATTTAGTTAAGCTAGATCAAGCCAGTCCTTCCTATTCCATTACTGCCTATGATTTTGCCTTTTCCGAAGATTTGCGCCTTTTGGATGAAAGTTCCCTTCACACCTTACGGGAAGAGGTAAGTGCATGAGCAGTGATAATTCTTCCCCTCGCCAACAAATTATTAATTTGTTCCAACAACTGAAGATTTCTCCCTCAGAATTCTGCTTTCGTTGGAATCTGGATGCTACCGAGTTAGCCCAGATTTGTGGGGTCTCTCGTTCTACGACCTCTCATTGGTTAGGCGGAATTACCAGTCGTCGGGAAGCGGGAGAATCTTATCAGCGTTTACTTGCCATTGCTGATGTCATTCTGGAAAACGCCAGTGAGGTAGAACCCTTATTGCAACGTTGGCTCAATCAACGGCTGAATTAAAGCCAGTTTCAAGTTGGTTTGTCAAATTGACAAAGATTTCAGAAATGCCTTGACTGCGGGGAAACCTAGAACGTAAGTTGCTTTTAATCGCTTTCTCAGGTAATTAATGCTTCCCCTTTCCACTTTTGACCTTACAAAAGGACCACTTCTAGATGTTTTAAAGGCAATTGAAGGTGGCAGAATTCAACTAGCTGATTTTCAACGAGACTGGTGTTGGGATGATGAGCGCATTCGTTCTCTTCTCAGCAGTATCGCTCTTGGATTTCCCATTGGTTCATTCATGCTGCTAGAACAAGAAAACGCCCAATTTCGCCTTAAACCGCGCTTGGTAGAAGGGGTGGAATTAGAGCATTCTCCTGCTCCTCAAACTCTGATTCTAGATGGACAACAACGGTTAACGAGCTTGTTTATGGCGTTGTTTTCTGTCTCCCCAGTTCGCATTAATCGAGGGAAACGCTATGCCAGAGAACAACGTTGGTACTATTTTCAGATGGAGGAGATGCTTGCGTTACCAGAGGAGGAACGCTTCCGAGCTATTTTAGGATTGAAGGAGGACAAGCGTTTACGTCGCGCTCATGCTCGTCAAATTGATTGTTCGACTCCCGAACGGGAATATCAAACTCATTGTTTTCCCCTTTCTCAAGTGTTTCAGTTTCCGCAATGGCGAGGAGAGTATAACAAGTATTGGAAGTATCAGCCTGAGAAGTTGGCTTTGATTGACCAGTTTGAGGCGGAGGTGATTAAGAAGTTTGAGCATTATCAGTTGGGATTGTATATTTTACGGGCAGAGTTGCCGAAAAAGGCAGTGTGTCAGATTTTTGTCAATCATAATGCTCGCCCCTGCGAGTTGACCCATTTTGATTTGCTGACTTCCGAATATGCCAGTGAAGAGTTTGATTTACGCGGAGATTGGCAAAACCGTGAGCAACAGTTTTTACGGTATCGGGTATTAAGACTGTTGAAGCCGACGGATTTTTTACAAGCACTGTCTTTATTGGTGAGATATTACCAACGATTGGAGGCGAAAAAGAGGGGAGTCCATTCGGAGAAACTGCCGCGCATTTCTTGTAATCGTCAGGATGTGCTGGATGTGAGTTTATCGGATTATCAAACATGGCGGGAAGACCTTTCACAGGGGTTTGAAGCAGGGGCAAGGTTTTTACATGGTCAAGGGATTTTTGATGCGGATGATGTGCCTTATCCCATGCAGTTGGTGGTGTTGGCACCGTTGATGGCAATTTTGGGAGAGAGTGTGAAGTTGGATGCGGTGCGGCGCAAGTTGGAACAGTGGTTGTATTGTGG
>JAVLCL010000395.1:0-3376 GCA_031580825.1 Halothece sp. Uz-M2-17 | reverse complement strand
CAGCCCAAGGCATTTATACGGAACGAATTCAAAATGAAGTCAGTGCGGAAAGACTCAATAAGTATTTTAGTTATCGTAACAACAAATATCATGTTTCTCCACTTTTAAGAAAAATGATTACCTTCGCCCCTCATAATCTGGTGAAGAATGTTGGCTTTACTAGAATGAATTTTGTTTCCTGTCGAAATACGTTGATTTATATGCAACCTAGTATTCAAGATCATATTTTGCGGATGTTGCATTTTGCCCTCATTCCGAAAGGATTACTATTATTGGGAATAGTTGATACAGTAGGAGAATTAGGAGAAGAATTGGAGACAGTTAGCGACCGTTATCGGGTTTTTCAGAAAAAACGAAACATCAAATTACCCCTCATTAAAGATAGTTTATCTGAATATATTCCCCCGCAATTAAAGAAGAAGACAACCACCGCTCAAAACTTAGTTCACGTTGATCCGTTAATTAGCTTTGCTTTTAGTCAATTTGCGCGCGATCGCGCTTGCACTTGTTTATTAGCTAATACTAATTTTAAACTTTTTCATGTGGTTAGTGATGCTTGTGACGTTTTGCAAGTAGCAGAAGGAAAAATTACCAATAATGTCTCTGATCTTCTTCCAAACGAATTAAGATTACCGACAACCATGGCGATGAATCGATCGCGCAAGGAAGATAAAACCGTTGCTTATAACAGCATTACCTTCACCCAAAAAGACACCATCCGCACCGTTAATATTGAAGCAACTTATTACGCGAATCATCGTCAAATTGATAATTTCTTTTTATTGACGATTACCAATGATAGTCCGCGCTCATTACCGACTGATTCCGAAACATTCCAACAAAGTACAGATATTTCTCAACATATCTTAGATTTGGAATACGAACTACAAGAAACTAAAGAGAATTTACACAATACCATCAAAGAATTAGAAACCGCTAACGAAGAACAACAAGCCGGAAATGAAGAGTTATTAGCTTATAACGAAGAATTACAAAGTACCAACGAAGAATTACATTCTGTTAATGAAGAACTACAGACTTTAAATCGAGAATATCAAGGGAAAATTCGGGAACTAACTGAATTAAATAATGATATTGATAATTTATTAAGAGCCACTGAAATTGGTGTTATTTTTCTCGATCAAGATTTAAATATTAGACGCTTTACACCGGCTTCTACCCAAGCCATTAATTTAGAAACAACAGATATTGGTCGCCCGCTTCGACATATTACTCATAACCTAGACTGTGATCATTTACTAGAACTCTTGCAAAGCGTTATTACTCATGAAGATATTTTAGAGGAAGAAGTTAAAGTTAAGCCCACCAATCAGGATTTATTGATGCGCGTTTATCCCTATCGAGAAAAGGATGGAACTTATCAGGGTTTAGTCATTACATTTATTGACATTACATATATGAAAACCATTCAACGAGCATTAGAACAAAGAACAATTCAGCTTCGAGATCAAACTCAAGAATTAGAAGAACTTTATGATAATGCGCCAGTGGGATTAGCTGTTCATGATGATCAGGGTCGTTATGTGCGCATTAACAAAATTTTAGCCAGAATTAATGGATATTCAGTACAAGCCCACTTTGGGAAAACCGTAACAGAAATTCTAGGGAAAATGGGAGAAAGGATTGAACCCATTATTCAACAAGTATTACAAACTCAAGAACCAGTTCGTAATATTGAAGTAGAAAGTCAAAAACCGTCTAATTTCACTCAGAAAGGGTGTTGGTTAGTCAGTTATTATCCCTTTAATTATACTGATGGTCGTCGCTTTGTATTTGCTGTCGTTACTGATATTACTGAACAAAAGCAAGTGCAAGAAAAATTAGCCAGTCAACTAGAAAAAGAATCTCTATTAAAACAAATCACTGAGCAAATTCATTCGATTTTTGATCCGGAACTATTTTTCCAAGAAGCCGTTAAAATTATTGGAAAAACCTTTGGTGTAAACCGTTGTTTGTTACATCTTTATGATGAAGATAAAATTATTAATTCTTGGCCTATTCAAGCAGAATATATAGAAGGAAAACATTGTGTTTCGATGCAAGAATTAGGAATTAAAATTTCTGCTGATAATCCTTATTTATATACTTTATTAGAAGAAGAAAAAGCACTGGCTTCTGAAGATACGACAACCAATCCCCTACTGGTCACCCAAGCCCAATTTTTAGAAAAATTTGGAATTCGTTCCATGATGACCGTTGCCACTTATTATCAAGGGAAACCCAATGGCATTATTTATTTACATCATTGTCCAACACCAGATACCTCTGAGGAGCAAAAATTACGTTATTGGGACTCAGATGAAATCGAATTATTAGAAGCTGTTGCTCGTCAAATGGGAATCGCGATCGCGCAAATTGAATTTTTAAAAGAACTGCAAGCAACCCAAAAACAATTAGAAGAAAAAAATCAAATTTTAGAACAAGCCACCCTAACTGCAGATGCAGCCAATCGTGCTAAAACGGATTTTCTTGCCAATATGAGTCACGAATTAAGAAGTCCCCTCAATGCGATTTTAGGGGGAGCAGAAATTTTAGAAGATCCCTATTTTGGGTCTTTGAGTGAAGCACAACAAAAGCATGTCCAAGCGATTGAAAGTAGTGGTCGTCACTTACTCGATTTAATTAGCGATATTTTAGATCTTTCCAAAGTAGAAGCAGGAAAAATTGAAGTTAAGAAAAAAACAGTTAAGCTCTCTAAAATTTGTCAGGATAGCTTAGAGTTTATCCGCCAAATTGCCAGAGAAAAAAATATACAACTGCAAACGCAATTGATCACTGAGGATATAGAAATTAATGTCGATGAGCGACGGATTCGACAAATTCTGATTAATCTTCTGACGAATGCGGTTAAATTTACTCCCCCAACCGGTTGCATTACCTTAACAACTGAAATTAAACCTACAGGAACACCGTGGAAAGGACAACAAGAACCCACTGTTACTCTGACACAACCGACCTTAGTCATCAGTGTGATTGATACGGGAATTGGGATTACTGCACAGGATCAAGTGAAGATTTTTGAACCCTTTACTCAAGCTGACACCGCCCTCAACCGTAAATATGAAGGAACCGGATTAGGCTTACCTTTATCACAAAAAATTGCTAATCTACATAAAGGCTGGATTACTGTCCAATCAGAGGTTGAACAGGGCAGTTGTTTTTCCCTTCTCTTGCCAGAAGCCTTAAACAGCACCGATGCTTCTACACCAGACTCCACCGCAAAAGAGACGATGTCAGAAACCACAGTAACCCCATCCACTGGTCAGATTTTACTGGCTGAAGATAACCCCCCGAATCAAATGACCATTTTCAGTTATTTAGAAGCACGGGGTTATACGTTGATTCTTGCCAATGA
>JAVLCL010000394.1:0-3393 GCA_031580825.1 Halothece sp. Uz-M2-17 | reverse complement strand
TCCAGCCACTGGTTTTGTATTCAACCGAACGGCTATGCTTCTTAAATTTAGGATAGCCGACGGGTTTAATACCATGACGACAGTTTTCATAGAAGCGTTTAACCGCAGCCCAAGCACGATCCGCGTGAGCTTGTCGAGCCATACTGTTTAGCTTTTTGGCAAAAGGAAATTCTTGGGCTAAGTCTTTGCATAAAGATTGCATTTTAGACTTCCCAACCTTTTCCCCATCCATCCACAACCGCAAGCACTTGTTTCTGATAAACTGTCCAGTACGGATCGCTTCATCAAGTGCTTGATATTGTTCTGATGTACCGTCTTTGAGTTTAGCTTCTCTGACTAGCATGGCTCGACTAAACCAACAGCAAATATAACTATAACACAAAATCTTACCAATGGTTTAAGCTGGTAAAGTCCCCCTAGAAGGGGCCGGAGCGAAGGTGAGGAGCTTTAAACGCCAAAGTATAGGTAATATGAAGGTTTGAGCAATCGGCAAATTGTGATATTACTTGTTCCTTGTTGGATTATTTTCTTCTGGGTCCCATTCCTCATCTAAGGGAGTAGTGGTGATGCGCATGGAATGACGAGTGGGCGTGATATGAGAACCAAATTTACGGGCATAAACTTCTGTAAATTCTGCACCGAGAAAGAGAATTTGTGCAGAATAATAAATCCAAGCCAGCAAGACAATTAAAGAGCCAGCAGCGCCATAGGTGGAAGCAAAACTGGTTTTTCCAAGATACCATCCCAGCAGCGATCGACCAATGGCAAATAAAATCGAGGTAATGACCGCCCCAATCCAAACATCATTCCAAGCCACTTTGGCATCGGGGAGAAACTTAAAAACTAAAGCAAAAAATAAAGTCACTAAACCAAAGGAAACCACAAAAGAAAGAGATTGCCATAGAAAGGGAAATCCTGGCAATAATTCCAGTTGACTTAAGGCGGAAATTGCAGCGGTGAGAAGTAGAGAAAGAATCACAAATAGTCCTAACCCTAAAACCATGGCAAAGGATAAAATCCGTTTACGGATAAACTGTTTAACAATCCGCCCTGGACGAGGTTGAACACTCCAAATGGTATTGAGAGCTTCCTGTAATTGAACAAATACTCCAGAAGCCCCAAATAGCAGAATCGCAACACTAATTAAAGAAGCAATATTACTTAAATCAGGCTGACTGGCATTACTAATTGCTTTTTCAATGACACTGGCAGCATCTTGCCCGACAAACCCACTAATCCGATTGACAATATCTCCCTCTGCTGCATCTTCCCCAAAAATTGCACCCGCAATGGCAATGGCAATAATCAGCAACGGCGCAAGGGAAAAAACCATGTAGTAGGCTAAAGCAGCAGCCAGACGGGGGGCTTTATGCTCTAACCACTGCGTAAAGGTTTCTTTCAGCAGAGCAATGAAGCCCTTAAGTTTTTTCATGGTTGTTTTTTTGGATGACATTGGCTCAAGATATAATGATCCCCAAAGTAAACGATATGAGAGTTAGTCTTAAATATGGATGTCAAATTAATTTTAGTTGTTTTATCAGGATTATTTATTGTTTCTTGTCTCTTTTTTGGGACAAAAAATGGCTTTTATGATTCTGAAGACTATCATGGTAACGGCTCTGCACACTAGCGATTCGTGCTGGGGTAAAAATGAATGATGAGTGACGCGCCTTCTCTCGCCCTGAATGATCACGGTGGTTTGTTTTGTTACCCTTATGCGGTTGGTCATGAGGGGGAAGGCGTTTGTTTTTTGTTGCAGTTGGGAGAGCATCATTTACTTTTAGATTGTGGAGTTACAGATGTTAAGGAATTAATAACACCAGAAGGTAATTTACCCCCGATTGATTTAATTTTATGTAGTCATGCCCACAGCGATCATGCACGGGGTTTGTTGAGTCTGCATCGCGCTTTTCCAGATATTCCCATTTATGCTAGTGAAGTCACGGTGCAGTTATTGCCTCTCAACTGGTTAGAGGAAAAAGACGTACCGCCCTTAGCTCATGCCCTTCCCACGCGATCGCGCATTGCTTTAGCCGATGATTTAACAGTCGAACTGTATCCCGCAGGTCATTTACCGGGAGCGTGCGCGATCGCGCTCACCTATACGACCCCCCAACGTTCTCATCGCATCCTCTACACCGGCGATTTTTTCCTCTCCAATTCTCGCTTAGCAGAAGGGTTATCCATTGAAGAATTGCGCGGATTCTCTCCCGATATCCTCATTATAGAAGGCAGTTATGGCACGGCTCGTCATCCCCATCGCCGTCAGCAGGAAAATCAGTTAATGGCGCGGTTGAGTGAAACTTTATCAGCAGGAAAGAATATTGTTTTACCGGTGCCCTATTTTGGTTTAGCCCAAGAAATTTTAGTCTTGCTGCGATCTCATCATCAATTTACAGGACGCGACTTAGATATCTGGGTTGATCCGATTATTACTCAAGCCTGTAGTGCTTATCTTGAGATTCTGCCTCATCTTCCCGACTCGGTTCAAAATTTTGCGAAACATCAACCCCTCTTTTGGGATGAGCGTGTTCGCCCTCGGGTGCGTCCTCTAAACAGTTCCGCCGATATCACCGACTCTCCTACCATTCTTCTCGTTGAAGAAAACTCAGACTGGAAACAACTGATTCCGGAAAATAGTCAGCAGTGGGTGATTTTTCAACCGGAACATCCCGCAACGCCAGAGATTAATCATCAAGATCTTCCTTGGCATACAGAAACTTATCTCCTTGCCCAACATAGCGACGGTTTAGGAACAACACAACTGATCCATAACCTTCGTCCACAGCACGTCATCTTTGTCCATGGACCGAAAAATTACTTGGTTGATTTAACTGGACTCGAAGAACTCCAACACCGCTATCATCTGCATCTCCCACAAGCGAAAACAGAAGTTGAACTTCATATTGGTGATCAATTTATTCAGCCCGCAGCCCCTCCAGAAACCAGTTATGAGGGAGAAGTAACAGAAGAAGAAAAAGTCATTAACATTCAACTTCCCGCTAGCATTGTTAATGATCCACGTTGGCATAATTTTGCGGATACAGGATTATTAAAAGCCCGTTGGCAAGGGGAAGAATTGGTGTTGAAGGGGTTATCACAAAAAGAAATTCTTCGTCAAACCAGTGATGAAAAACTCCCTCGTGAAATTGCTAGCTGTGGGAATTGTCGCTATAGAAAGGGTCAACATTGCCGTAATATCAGTTCTCCGCTTTATGGTTTTCAAGTTACACCACAAGGCTACTGTCCTTTATTTGAACCACTCCCCGAAAATTCCGATGCTGATGAATGACCCGCTAGGGAGAATTAAAAGCTAAGGTTTCAATTACACTTATAACTTATAAGCTGTTAAGCATTTAAATTGGCTTGTGGATATGAGGCAATAGGCAATAA
>JAVLCL010000393.1:0-3398 GCA_031580825.1 Halothece sp. Uz-M2-17 | reverse complement strand
GTGCTGGCGGAGAAGATACGAAACAAGCCGTTGCTAAAGCCCTCAATATTCCTTTAATTATTATTGATCGTCCTCACCTTGCGTACCCCCAGAAAACCAGTAAACTAGAAGATGTCGTTAACTTTTGTCTCGATTATGGCTGATCCTTTAACGCCTCAAATCAGCGATCGCATTTGTCAACACATGAACGAAGATCATAGTGATGCGGTTCTGCTTTATGCGAAAACCTTTGGTAAAACACCAGAAGCTGAGTCTGCAATTCTTAATTCTGTGGATACAGATGGCATGAATTTATCGGCAACCGTTGGGGAAACCTCTATTCCACTACGCATTCAGTTTGATCATCCCCTCCAAGATTCAGAAGATGCGCACCACACTTTAATTGCGATGGTTAAACAGGCGAAACAAAGTTAGTTTCGCTCACAAATAACCACAAAGACACAAAGACACAAAGTTATTTCTTTTGTCGGATCTGCTCTAATAAGGCATAAAAAGGATCCCACTCGTTATCTAAACTAATCGGTTCCCATACCGATTCGATCACAGGTCGAAGTAAGGCGGTTTGGGGATTTTTTGCTTGCAGATGCGATCCTACCTGTTCCAGTTCCGCATCAGTACACTGTTGTAATAAACCCTGATAAACTGTTTGCCACTGTTCCCACAGACTAGACTGTTCTCGCAGTTGTTTCACAAACTCGGCATTTTCTAAAATCAAGTGAGAGTGGTCTCGCCATTGGGGAGTAAACCAATTTCCTAGTTCAGCAAAAAAGCGATGATAGGGAACTTGGGAATCTCGTAATAAGTTAACTGTTGTTTCGACTAACTTTTCCGCATCGGGAGTGGAGAGAGAAACCAAGCCCAACTTTTCAGCCATTAACTGCCGATAGGTTGCCTCATAATGGCTGTCAAACTCAGCTAAACCCAAATCTAAATCCTTTTGTGGCATAACTAAGTTCAGCGGACGCTGTAACCGTTCTAAATTCCAGCGACAAATATGCGGTTGATTACCATAGCGATATAAACCTGAATAATCGAAATAAGCAGCGGTAAACGCAGGATTATAGGTGGGAATAAACGCATAGGGACCATAATCGAAACTTTCCCCCGTAATCGACATATTATCGGTGTTGAGAACCCCATGACAGAAACCAGCGACCATCCATTGTGCTGCTAACTCGGCAACTCGCTTCACCAACTCCGCATAAAATTCCCCATAAGCATCCGGAGCACTCTTTAAGTGGGGATAATACTGTTCTATGACATGATCTAATAAAGTCTCAATTAAATCGGGACGGTTCAAATAGCTTAAGCGTTCAAAAGTGCCAAAGCGAATATGTGAATGACTCATGCGGATCATCACGGAGGCGCGAGTAGGAGACGGTTCATCATTTCGCCAAAGTAATTCCCCCGTTTCAATGAGACTCAGACAACGAGAAGTGCGAACCCCTAATTGATGTAAGGCTTCTGCTGCTAAGACTTCTCGCATGCCCCCTTTTAAAGTTAACCGTCCGTCTGCACTGCGAGAATAAGGCGTTTGTCCTGATCCTTTTGTACCGAAATCATAGAGTCGCCCATCGTTTCCTCGCACTTGTCCATATAAAAATCCCCGTCCATCGCCTAGAAAAGGATTATAGTTTCCAAACTGGTAGCCGTGATAACGCAAGGCGAGGAAGGGGCGCACCCCTTGCAATTGTCCAAAGGCTTCAATAAAATGCTCATCATCCACCTGTGTCGGATCTAAACTAAGCAGAGGTAGCAACTCATTATTGCGGAAGCGGAGAAAATGTCGGGGAAACTCTGCTGCGGAGACAACATCATAATAGTCTTCGCCAAGGGTTTCGAGGGCAGGTTCGTAGGTTAGGTTGAGAAAAGGATTGTTGGCAGTCACTTCTACTTTTCTTTCTTAGGATACCGCAACTTCTAACATTTCTTCAGGGGTGAGATGAGAATAAATCACTTCCCCATCTCGGAACCAGACAATGCGTTTGCTTTCACGGGCGACATCAACTTCGTGGGTTACCATCACTATAGTAATCCCTCCTTCATGGAGTTCTTTAAAAATATCTAAAACCTCTCGGACAGTACGGGAATCTAACGCCCCTGTGGGTTCATCAGCGAGCAATAAACGCGGATTATTAACGATCGCGCGAGCAATAGCAACCCGTTGTTGTTGTCCTCCTGAGAGTTGATTCGGTTTATTAGACAACCGACTTCCAAGTCCCACTTTTTCTAAGGCAGAAATCGCTCGTTCTTTGCGTTCCTCTGCTGATACCCCAGCATAAATCATCGGTAAAATCACATTATCCACCGCACTCAGATGCGGAAGTAAATGAAACTGTTGAAACACAAACCCAATTTTTTGGTTGCGAATATCAGCTAAATCGGAGTTGGGTAACTGGGAAATATCTTGATTATCCAGATAATAACGTCCACTGGTGGGACGATCTAAGCAGCCAATGATATTCATCGCCGTGGACTTTCCCGAACCAGAAGCACCCATAATCGAACAATATTCCCCTTCTTCCACAATTAAGTTAATATGATTGAGGGCATGAACCGCAGTGTTGCCCTGACCATAGACTTTACAAATATCTTCTAGGCGAATCAGTGTTGAATTCATTGGTGGTAAGAAATTGCTAGTTTCTTTTTCATGGTGACATCCTATTCGTAAAAAAATTCCGATCAACTGACAAAACCGTGCTTAAACTAACCCAACAACAGCAAGACAAAATGTATCGTCACGCCCAAAATACCTATCCTGAAGAGTGTTGCGGGATTTTATTTGGAACTGATCAAGGTAACCGAGAAACACTCGTTACAGAAGTCTGGGAAACTGAAAATGCTTGGGAAGCGGAAAGTAAACGATTTGAAAGCATTTGTCCCGAAGCCAGTGACGATCAGTTGAGTAAACGTAATCGCTTTACTATTGAACCCGTGGTGCTGCTTAAGGCTCAAAAATATGCTCGCACCAATAATGTCAGGATTGTGGGGATTTATCATTCTCATCCCGATCAGACCACGAATCCGTCAGAATTTGATCGCGCGATCGCGTGGGATACTTATTCTTATCTCATTATGTCAGTACAAGAGGGAAAAGTGGTTGATTGTCGCAGTTGGATTTTAAATGAGGAACAAAAGTTTCAAGAAGAAGTTATTTCGATCAAATGATAACGCTAGAGTGGGAAACAGTGGTTATTCCGAAATAGATGATTCTAAATTCAATTAATGTCTCATTCCGACCATTATCAAACCCTAGGCTTAACGCCTGAGGCAAGTCAAAACGAAATTAAACAAGCCTATCGTCGTTTAGCGAAAGAATATCATCCTGATCGTAGTACAAAAAATAATAGTCACGAAAAAATCATTGCCATTAATGCTGCTTACGAAGTCCTCAGTAA
>JAVLCL010000392.1:0-3417 GCA_031580825.1 Halothece sp. Uz-M2-17 | reverse complement strand
ACCAACAATAACATTCAATATCAATAAATTTTAGTAAAGTGGGGTCGCTAATATAGCGTCTGGCAATATCTCCAACATTTTGCGGTAAATATTTAACTAATCCTAAACAGGCTAAAGGATGTTGGAAAAAAACACGGGTTAAATAACGAGGTTCTTCTAGGGATAATAATTCCATCACGTTCAGACAATTAAAAACCCGCCAACATTCGTCATAAAATTTACGGATGCCTTTTGCTTCGTGGGGAAATTTGCTAATTAGTTCTTGAATAAATTGTTCGTAGTCACGATGAACTCGAATTTCTAAATCATTCGGGAGATGATAATCAATTTGGACGGGATCGGGAATCGTTTCAATGGAAGTTTCTACAGCTTCTAAAGCACGGGTTAAAAGATTCGTGGTGCCTTGCGTTCCAAAGCCAAAAATCATCGAAGCACCAACATCAAAGCGATATCCTTGACGTTCAAAATAACCGGCACTGCCACCTGGAATAATGTATCGTTCTAAAACAAGGACATTTGCCCCTTTTGCAGCAAGTTGGGTTGCAGTTACTAACCCGCCAATTCCAGACCCAATGACGATCGCGTCGTACACTTTTATCTCGGTAGCAGTTGGCGCAGGGTTATCAGAAACAGTAGCCATTACCTAATCGTTTGTTCTCTAGCGTTCGATGTCTTTTCTAGTTTAATCCTTTATGCGGGATTTAAAAGAAAAGAGATGGGGCTGAACAAACCCCACCTAAACTTCTTAACGAGAGGAGAACACTGTTGTTAACTATATCCTTATTGAAATTTATTGTCAACACTATTCAGAATATTTTGCAATTAAGAGGAACTGCTCAGATTGACAATTCACAGGGAATCATCAAAAATGAATGATTGGCTATTGGTTACTTCTTCTGAGAAATCAAACACGCGAATCTCGCCAGCTGCAAGGGGAAAGTCGGTGTTGAGTGACCAATTGTTCATTGTTAATTGTCTATTGTTAATGACTCAAAATGACTTCTCAACTGCGCATTTATGTTCCCGATCACCCTTTAATTAAACACTGGTTAGCGATCGCGCGAGATCAAAATACACCGAATGCTCTATTTAAAACAGCAATGACAGAATTAGGGCGTTGGTTAACCTATGAAGCCTGTCGCCACTGGCTTGTTACCGCCGAAACGGAAGTAGAAACGCCGTTAGCCTCTTGTCCGGGAACGATGATTAATCCGCAAGTGCCGATTGCCGTTGTTCCCATTTTACGAGCAGGACTGGCTTTAATGGAGGGAGCGCAAACTTTACTCCCTCTTTCTTCGGTTTATCATCTTGGGTTAGTCCGTAATGAGGAAACCTTAGAAGCCAGTTGCTATTTGAATAAGTTACCGGAGAAAATCGATCCAGAAACCCGTGTGTTAATCCTAGAGCCAATGCTCGCTACTGGCGGATCAATTATGCTGGCATTAGAGGAGTTAACCCGTCGGGGGGTGAATCCAGAATTATTGCGCATCGTTTCTGTTGTCGGTGCACCACCGGCTCTCAAACAAATTGGTGAAAATTATCCGCAATTAAAAATTTATACCGCTTGTGTGGATGAAGACCTGAATGATCGCGGTTATATTGTTCCCGGATTGGGAGATGCTGGCGATCGCGCATTTGGAACAAATTAAGGAGAGGAACAATTATGAGTGAACGAGATGGATTTAGTAGTGGCTTTTTCATCGGAACCCTTGTCGGAGGGATTATTGGCGGGGCGATTGGCGCGATCGCTGCTTCTCGTCAAAAAGAAGCAAATTCAGATCTCAATTCCGACCCAACATCGCGCCTAGAAAGTGATGAAAACATGGAGTCAACTCGTCGTAGCTTAGAAGACAAAATTAATCAACTTAATCTTGCCATTGACGATGTGCGAGAACAATTAGGAGGGGTGAAAGGACGAGAAAAAGAAGAATCATCTTAGTTCTCCCTGTCGGTAGATTCTGATCGGATTTTGCACTCAAACTCAATCTCGGTGCTATAATTCGTAACAGCAATAACGAAAACTTAGCATCATCATCAAAATTATTGATGTTACTGTCTTGAAATATTGCCCCTTAGAATTCAGAAAAACCGAGCGTAAGATATAAGATGATACCTCTCATACTGGCTCTCATTGCTGGACTTGCAGCGATTTACTTTTACTTCAACACGAAAGAAGAAATGTTGAAAATTGCAGCAGGCTTCATTGCTATTGTTTGTGTGCTATCAGGCTTATGGTTTGCTCCCTTGCTCGTCAAAGTATTAGTCGTTGTTACCCCCTTTGTGGGAGAGAAGCTATCGTAATGAAGCCTCATTGTTCTTGATTGAGTTGGACTTTTAACCAGTCCATCTCATCTTGAATCAGTTCTAGATGGCGATCACAAACCAAAGCAAAATAAGGGTCCTCTGGTCTCGCCTCACACTTTTGTTTTGCCAGACGTGTGCAACACACTGCAAGCCGTTTTTCAATTAATTCAATTCTCTGTTGCGAGTGCAGATGACTGAAAAAAACGAATTTGACTAAAAAGCGCGATCGCGCATTCACCCAACTTTCCTTGGGGTGTTCTAACATTTTTTCTTGAAACCGCGCCTTTCCCTTTTCCGTAATGGCGTAAATTTTTCGTTTCCCTCCGGCTTCCCCTTCACTGACGGAGAGGGTGAGTAAACCCTGTTTTTCTAAACGCTTTAATAAGGGATAAATCGCCCCATAATTAACACTAATACAACCACTGATAAACTGCTCTAATTGTTGTTTCAGTTTGTAGCCGTGTAAAGGTTCTTTTTGGAGCAATCCGAGGGTCGCTAATTCCAACATTAAATATATCAGTCTGTTATACTATGAACGAATATAGACAATTTTATTTTTATTTAAGAGTTGGGAAAAAACAGTGATTTTCCTCTCTCTTGGGGAAGACGCTAGGGCTTTCCTTGACCCCTTACATTTAAAAACTAAAACCCTTCTGATTGATAAGTTAGAATTATGTCACAACCGGTTGATTCAACCCCCGAAACTGACGCTCAATCGTCAGAACAATCATCCTCATCGCCTCAACCCCAAAATTCATGGCAAAAAGGCGCGATTGCGCTTGGTATCTTAGCGATTTTAGGCGGTGCAGTCTGGGGTGGACGACAATTATTGTTTAGCCCCTCTTCTCCTCCTGCTGTAGCCCAATCTAGAGGATCTCAACCGACACCTGTCAAATTAGAAAAATTACAAGCCAGCACCCTGATTCAAAGCTCTAAATTTGTTGGTGCATTAGAAGCAAAAGAGCGAGTCGCTTTACGCGCCGAAACAGATGGACGGGTGACTGAAATTTTCGTGGAATCCGGTGATGTGGTGGAGAAAGGGACTCCCATTCTCCAGTTAAGTCCAGAACGGAGTCAAGCGGAAGTGAATCGGGCGCAAGCAGATGTGGATGC
>JAVLCL010000391.1:0-3433 GCA_031580825.1 Halothece sp. Uz-M2-17 | reverse complement strand
ATTGATTTTTTAATTGACTATGATTCCACAAAAACAAGTCCTTGGTTTCCTGGGAAATTACTTATGGATTTCCAGGATTTATTAGGGTGTAAAGTTGATATTGTCACTGAACAGAGGTTAAGTCCTTTAATTTGAGAACGGGTTTTAAATGAAGCAAAACCTTTATGAAGGTAAACTGATGATTGATTGAGTCAGTCTTTAGTGCGATTGGAACTTATCTATAGTGCGCGATTAGACGCTGTCTTTACTGCGCGATCGCGTTGGGAAATGACAACAGCGCGATCGCGACTTCTTAATTCTCAAAATATCAGGTATTGAAATTGACGAGTCACCTCTCACAAGATATTGTTTTCTGGTTTGCCAATATTTTTAAGTCTAAACCGACAATAGATGCAGTACCGTTTCCAGTGGGATCCAATTAAGGCTCAGAGAAACTTAGAGAAACATGGAGTTAGTTTTCGAGAAGCAGAGGGGGTTTTCTCAGATCCGATGGCTTTGACAATCTTTGATGAGGAACACAGCTTAGTTGAAGAACGATGGATTACACTGGGAGTAATATCAAGCGGTCAATATTTGCTAGTCGTTCATACGATTGATGAGGATGCGAATGTTCTTGATGTGAGAATTATTTCCGCAAGACGAGCAACTAAGCAGGAAATTCGTTGTTATGAGGAAGAAGACTGATGAAAGCTGAATATGACTTTTCTAAAGCAGAACGGGGTAAATTTTATAATCCCAATGCAACGTTTAAATCTCCTATCTATCTTGATGATGAAGTACAAGAATTTGTGAGAAAAAAAGCTGAGGAAAAAGGAATTGATTGGAATGAATTGGTTAATGAAATTGTGAGAAAGGAAATGGATTCTGACTTGAGCAAAGGAGTGAAGTAGTTTTTCCTACTAAGTGCGATCATAATTCTTCAAGCAATTCCTGCTTGCCGCGATCGCGTTTAGGAAAGAAATGAAAACAGCGCGATCGGACTTCGTCCATGCTTTGCACACGCGCTACAATCAAATCAAAAAAATGGGAAACCAAGACCCGATTGACCATGATCGGCTATTCAAAGAATTAATTTCCACCTTTTTTATCGAATTTCTTGAGCTTTTCTTTCCTCAAGTTTTGGAATATCTTGAACCCGAATCTATTACTTTTCGGGATAAAGAAGTCTTTACCGATGTCACAAGGGGAGAACGCTACGAAACCGACTTGTTAGCCGAAGTACAGTTTCGGGGAGAAGATTCTTACTTTCTGATTCATCTAGAAAATCAAGCCTCATCTCAAACTAACTTTAACCAGAGAATGTTCCGTTACTTTGCGCGGTTACATGAAAAATTTGATTTACCCATTTATCCCATTGTCATTTTCTCTTATGACCAACCGAAAAAACAAGCGATTAATTATTACCAAGTTGAATTTCCAGATTTCCAAGTCTTACAATTTAATTATCGGGTGATTCAGCTTAACCGCTTAAACTGGCGAGATTTTCTCAATCAAGCTAATCCAGTGGCTTGCGCGTTAATGGCAAAAATGAACATTGCCCCCACCGAACGTCCACGAGTGAAATTAGAATGTCTGCGCTTATTAGCCACTTTACGCCTAGACCCCGCCCGAATGCAACTAATTTCTGGGTTTGTGGATACCTATCTCCGTTTAAGCGCAAGCGAATTAGAGATATTTAATCAAGAATTTGAACAAATTGAATCAACAGCAGTTAAGGAGGGAATTATGGAAATTACAACCAGTTGGAAAGAAGAAGGAAAACTAGAAGGGAAACAGGAAGGAAAACAGGAATTAATACTAAGCTTACTTAATCGTCGTTTCGGAGAGTTGTCATCCCAAACGCAAGCCGAGATAATGAGTTTAAAAAGTTCTCAGTTAGAGGAATTAGGTGTTGCTATGTTTAATTTAGAAAATAAGGATGATCTAAACTCTTGGTTAGCTAATTCTCCTACGAATAATTGATTATACTCAAGTCGAATTGAATTTTATCCATAGAACGGGGTTAAATGAGGTAAAACTTTTATTCATGCAACCTGATGATTGATTGAGTCAGTCTTTAGTGCGATTGGAATTTATATATAACTGCGCGATCAGACTCTGTCTTTGCTGGCGCGATCGCGTTTTGAAAGAAATGAGAATAGCGAGATCGCGCCCATAACAAAACCTTACTCTTAACAACTTAGTTTTAGCCCGAATAAGATAAGTTTCTCTCATCAAACTTGGAAATCCTAGGCAATCTGAAGGGTCGAAGGTTCTGGGAGGGGTTGCCCTTCATTTTTCCATGCCTCTAAATACATCTCAATCACTTCTTCCCCATTACGAACCGCTTCTTGGCGAGTTTTTCCATGAGTACAAGGCATCATAACGCGATCGCGGAACTCAGGAATTGTCACTAGAAATAACTGGTCTTCCTCTGACCACTGAATCACCATGCTATATTGACTCATGAATTTTCATCCTCCTTTCTCAACTGTTCTAGCTTGTTGAGTAACGTTAACAACTGTTTTTCCAGATAGGGGGGAACATCATCTCCATCTTTCCCAGAAATTGTTAGTGTTTTATTCAAGAGTGGATGTCGCCAACGCTGATGACTTCCCTTTCCTCGCTTCGGTAGAAGAACAAACCCTTCTCGTGCAATCTGGGTTTTTAGCTCTCTGACTTTCCTTTGCCTTCTCAACTCTAGTTTTCTAAGAGAATGATGTCGTTGGGTCACTATAGATAATAGTTTATCGCAACGCGATCTCATCTCCCATTCATTTTTCTACCGCCTCAAAGGATAGAAACTTGCCTCAGCTTCAGTGCGATTGGAATTTATATATAACTGCGCGATCAGACTCTGTCTTTGCTGGCGCGATCGCGTTCATAGTTTGAGTTGACGGATCAAACCCAACATCATCACTCTCTGGAAAGGCTATAATCATACTTGTACTGAACTATGTACAAATCCAATGAACATGAACATTGTCAACTTTAGCGAAGCGAGAAAAAACTTCAAATCTGTACTTGATACAGTAGCCAACGACAAAAATTGTACTGTTATCGTCAGGAGAGATGCAGAAGATGCAGTTGTCATGTCTAAAAGTTATTATGACAGCCTAATGGAAACAGTTTACCTATTAAACTCTCCTGCTAATGCCCAACATTTAGAAGCAGCGATCGCCGAATATAAAGCAGGGCAAACACAAGAACATGATTTAATTGATGCGTAAATTAGCTTGGAGTAGTAAAGCATGGTAATTACAACCAGTTGGAAAATCGCCTCATAGGATGAAGTTAAGTTAATTGACGACGAAAACGGTTAATGCTAATTCCTAATAAAAGAATAGCAAAGAAAACTAATGCGATAACATTAGGGAAAAGTGGTGTAATATCAGCCTCTTTAAGGATTAAATGACGCGCGATCGCGATATAATGGCGCATTGGGTCAGCAAAG
>JAVLCL010000390.1:0-3446 GCA_031580825.1 Halothece sp. Uz-M2-17 | reverse complement strand
CGGGAATGAAAACTTCTGTTTCCAATGCTCCTGCTAAAACTCGCTTGCGATTTTTAAATCCTAACCAACCCGCAAGGGGTCCCCTCCCGCCATCTGCTGCAATGAGATAGCGTCCTTGGTAATTACCGTAACGAGTTTTAATACTCACTTGATGATTTTGCTCTTCGACACCAGTAACGAGAGTATTCTCAACCAGATTGACTCCCTTTTTTTGCCCTTGTTGCACAAGAAAATAATCAAAAACGTCTCGCCTCACCATCCATAAAGACTCTGTATTTTCCAAAGGGACTTCCACCGGATCATCTTGCTGCCAAGTGTAGCGAGTTGCGTTGACTTTCAAGGAAATTGCTGGGGACAAATCAAAATCAAACCATTCCTGAATGATGGGAGAAACACCACCCCCACAAGGTTTATAACGAGGAAGACTTTCTTTTTCAAGAATTAATACAGAATATCCCCGTTTCGCCAGATGATAACCGGCACTTGCCCCAGCCGGACCGGAACCGACAATAATACAATCATAGAATTGGCTCATATTAACTGGAATGATAAAACAAAGATAAATTTAATTCCGTTGCAGGAATGGTTAAATACAAAATATCACCTGCGGTTAAACAGGTGTTCAGCAGTTGCCAACCGTGGCAAGTTTTCTTTCCCCTTTCGAGATAAAGTGGGACAAAATTCGCTTCGATCGCGCTGTCTTTAACTAACTGATGACAAAAAGGGTGCTGAGGGGTAATCCGCGTGGAGAGACAAACCCACAGTAAATCTCCATGTAACCCATTCCCAAGAATTTTCCCACCCAAAGCAGCAGCAGCAAAGGCAGGGGTAGAAATATCAGTGGGACAGAGCACGTTTTGAAACTGAAAGACTTCCTGCACCGAATCGGTTAAATCCGGATTTTGATTGCGGACAATGACGGGAACTTTTCCTTGCAGGGCTTTGGCGGTGAGGGCAATTTCAACATTCACCATATCATCACTGGTAACCGCAAAAATGGCTTCTGCTTTCTGTAAGTTGGCTGCTTCTAGAGTGGCTTCAAGATTGGCATCTTCTAAGATCAGGGGAACCCCCAACGATCGCGCACTGTGGAGAAATCGGTTTTCGCGATCGCGCTCGATCACCACTAAATCATGATTATGTTGGTGCAGATATTCCATAATCCGCATTCCGATTCCGCCCAAGCCACAAATAATATAATGACTGTGAGTGGGAAGACGCGCCACATCCCAAAATTCTTTAAAGCGACTCCCCAGCACAAAATCATTAATTAGGGCATAGCAAATGCCAATCACACCCGCCCCCACAATCATCATCAAAGCAGTGAAAATTTTAATCAGATTATTTGCCTCTTCGGCAACTTGCTCTTGTCCCCCTGCCCCTGTAATCATACCTACCGAAAAGTAGAGGGCATCAACAATAGATGTATTTAAATTAGTCGAAACATAAGTTGCCGTGGCGATAAAAATGGTAACCAGTAAACTTAAGGTCACCAGTGCAACCGGACGGGCATGGTGATGGAATAAAGGCAAACGGGTGATGGTTTTAATCACGCGCCTTAGGCGTTGACGGGGGGTTTTGCGGATTTGGGGCTGAATGCCAATCATTACGCGATCGCCTAATTTTAAGCGTTTTCCGGCAATAATCGCTGCTACTAAATTCCCATCTCCATTGCGAGGTAAATAGTGAATCAGCATCTGTTTGCGGTTTTCCCACAGTTCATTGAGAGGCGCGCCAAGCCAAGGATGATCCCCATTAATGACTTCTTCCCGAATCGGCCAAGTTTGATGATAAAGTTCAAGTTGTCCAATTGCTTGATTTCCCATCGCAGCAAAGGCAAAAATGGGAGCAGCCAGTGAAGAGACGCTGAGACTAAAATGATTGGGAAGCATTTGATCTAACCGTTGACCGAGACTATGGTTATAAAGACGGTTGACAATGCGAACTTCAGGGTTGAGTAAGCGGGCTTGGGTGAGAATGGCAAGGTTTACAGCATCATCATTTCCTGCGAGAACGAGACTTTGTGCCGATTGGATGCCAGCTTTTTTTAAAGTTGTGCGCGATCGCGCATCACCAATAATAATATCCTGCTGATAGTCTGAGTTGGGCAAAGGATAGTCACTGACTCCTACGACAGCAACTCCTTGCTTTTGCAACAGTACAAAAATCTTATAGCCCGTACGCCCCAAGCCACAAATGATAATCCTTGGCTTCATTCTCACCTCCTCTCCCACCTCGTCAGTTGCAAACTCGAAATCAATAAGCTATGATAGCTAGCTGGAGTTATTTTTTGAATTTGCACTGGTTTTCCCATCAGAGTAACTGGTTTCTGGTTACACTGGCTTTCCTACCCACAACAGAAATCAATTTTCGAGGGTAGCAAAAATGGCAAATTCATGATAGCTTAAGAAAGAGTGTAAAAAAATTGTAATAATTTTGAGTACAGTTACTGCTAAATTTAAGCTAAATTCCCTTACGCGGTTTGCGTTATTCCCATCGTCAAGGTAACACGCGCGAAGAAAGGGATTGAGGAACTTTTATCAATTGCTAAGCTGAATTGGAATTAATGATTCAACAAAAAACACGATTCATGGAACAAAGCAAGTTAGGAATTAAGTTATTGCAGATCAAGTTCCTTAGTTTGAAGTCAAAGATTATGCCTTCCTATACGGAAAGTGCCTGCTTTGACCGTTGATGAATAGTAACTGTATTAAAAAGTTTTTGAATAGTTAAATAATAGTGAGGTATTTCTTATGTCTGTACGTCTTTACGTGGGCAATTTACCAAAAGATACAGTAGAAAGACAAGAACTGCAAGAAGTTTTTGGTGAAGCGGATGAATCTTTATCCATTAAAGTGATTAAAGATCGCAAAACTGGAAACTGTCGTGGGTTTGCTTTTGTCACCGTTCCCAATGATGAAAAAGCAGAAGAAATTATTGAAAAATATAATGGTCAGACCTTCCGAGAAAATGCTTTAAAAATTGAAAAAGCACAGCCTCGGAATAAGAATAAAGGTGATGAAAACGCACCAGAAGGGGGAGAAAAAGAAGGATCAGAAGCCCGTGAGTCTTCTCGTCCCAATAAACAAAAGAATAAAGAAGGTGGCTCGAAACGACGCGGTAAAGGAAATAAAAAATCCAAACAACCGGCAACCACCAGCAGTGGTAACACCTCTAACCAACCGGATCCCCGTTGGGCAGATGAATTAGCAAAACTTAAAGAAATGCTGAGTGCAGTTGAGAAATAACGATAATGGTTCTTTGTTCTGGGTTATTTGTTTTTTGGAAAATTTAGTAACAAATCAGGAATAAATAACCAAGTAGGGTGGGCAGTGCCCACCCTGCTTTCATTATTAATTAATTAGGGTTGGCTGAAGAAACCTGAAAGTCAGACTTGATAGACTTTTCAGGTCTTACTTTCTCAAAAAAGTGCAAGGAAATTGCTC
>JAVLCL010000389.1:0-3454 GCA_031580825.1 Halothece sp. Uz-M2-17 | reverse complement strand
AAAAAGTTTTCCAGAGAACGACTGTAATTGACCGTAAACATCTCCCCTGTTTTCCCATCAAAGGCGGGATGAGCACTGCTGAGAAAGGGCTGAAATGGAGCATTAAACCAATTTAGTTCCGGTTTCCACTCCAAATTTGCCCCCACTGGCGTGACCGTTTCTAAGGTTTCTGTATCCACCTCATAGGGACGACCCCCATCATAAGTGACTAGCAACCGTTGCAGTGAAGTATCGGGAAACGGCATCGGTAAAAACGCCGTGTTCAACTGATTGCGAAAGCCCAAAGCAGAAGAAAAGCGAATAATCCCCCGATTGCGGAACCCATAGTCACAATAAGGACTTTCCGGTCGTGTCGCTAAATCGGCATAATAATCAGGGGGGGTGACCAGTTTCGTTTTCACACTGACTGCACCGTCTCCAGGAAAATCCAGTCGGTAAATCATGCCATCGCCGTTGAGAACTGAATCACCATCGGGATGAGGCAGTCCACCGGAATTAACGGATCCCACTGGCGCAACCATAAAAAAATGACCCCGCAGTTCAGTAGGAAGTGTTCCTTCAACGATTTCGAGGGATAAATCACTGAGTTCGTAACGACTGGCTTGCAAGATGGAACGAGGGACAAGAACTGAAGATTGAGACGTTTGCTTACTCATGAGTCTTTTTAATAATAGTGCTTTAAGGTTTGTTGAAAATACTGTTGATAGAGCGGAACACGGGGAAACGCGCGATCGCGCTGGAAGTCAATTAACCCCATACTGTAGAGTTTGTAACCTAGGGTAGAATCAACGGGAACAGGCTCTGTTGCCTTCATAATTTTCAAGCAGGCTCTAGCTAAATCAGGCTGTTCTTGTAGCCTAGCTTGATGACGACGAAGATGAGAGGCATAAATTCCGTTTAGGGTCGCAGCATCTGCAAGCAGTTCTTCTAGGGTCATCTCTTGCTGACTCAGATGATAAAGAGAAAGGTGCACTAAACTCGGATGTCCATCAATCACTGACATGATGGTTTGTACATCTTTTTCTCCCCAAGATAGCCCGTAGCGTTGGGCTAACTCTTGCACTTCCTCCATTGTAAAGTTCGGCAGTTCTAAAGGGAATCCGACATTACTAAAGGGAGATTGATTTAACTGCAAGGGAACATAAATTTCTGTGGAATGAATGACGACTAAACGCAGATTGCGCCAAATTGAAATATCTTTTGTTTCTTCATACCAAGACCGCAACAAGGGTAAAAAACTTTTTGCAATTTTAGGATACTCAAAGATTTGATTGACTTCGTCAAAAGCCAGAACCAAGGGAGTGTTGAGTTGTTCGAGAATATAATGGAGATAAAGGGAACAACTGACACTACTACCAATATCTTCATCCCAATATTCATCGAGTTTTGTTTCTAGATTTAATTGATAAGTAATATTGGCACAAACCCAACGTAAAAAGCGATTCACTTGACTCAAAATTTCTTGATCTGCTTGCTGGAGATCAAGATTAACGGTGGCATAGCCTAAGCGATTTCCATAGTCTAATAGCCTCAGCAGAAGAGAGGTTTTCCCCATTTCTTGCGGGGCTTTGATCCGTAATAACGCTCCCGGTTTTTGAATTTCACGATAGCTTTCTTCTTCAATCACCCGTCGTTGAATATAAAATTGAGAACCCAGAGGAATTGCCCCACTCGGAAAGCAGGGAGCAGCAGAGGGGGGAGGAGGCGAGGAAACCGGCTCTTGATTCAGGTAAGATTCTAGAACAACACGAGCATTTTTTTTGGTCACGCGCTTCCCAGTGAGCATGCTCAACCGTCGCCATAACTTCGGTGCGACTACGTTACTAAAATATCCTGCGCTATACCCACAGTCTTTTGCAATTTCTTGATAAGTTTGATCGTGCCAGATCCCCTCTAAGATTAAAACTTCAGTTGCATTCAGACAAGGTTGATCACTGTCTAGCAGGTGATGGTTGAGTTTTTGGATGAGATGATTAAACGCTTGAGAACTAGAGAGAGACATGACATGGGTTGTTTCAGTATTTTTTTGAAATTTCCTAAACAATTAAGATCTTAAACAGGCATTTTTGCTGAATTAAATTACAATTTAAATATGATTTAAGTAATTATGGGTGTTTAAAATTAAATGAAAGTCGATCTCAGTTCAGGGAAATTACGAATATACTGGAGATTAATTTTAAGCCTTAATACATCACTCTTCAAGCGTAAAGTTACGTAAGAGTGAGTAGTGACTTAAAACCATAAGGAAAGTAATAAAATTCAACTAACTTAGATAATATTATCACTTATTTTCAACAAATTCCACTCAAAAAGGTTTCCACTTCTGCTGCGGTTGGTTGACCCGCGATCGCGCCTGCTTTAGTGGTGGTCAACCCGCCAACGGCGCAAGCATAGGTGATCATTTTCTTGACGGTTGTTGGATGATTGAGATGATTTAAACCTTTTTCACACAACTGATGCACTAACCCAGCAACAAAACTATCCCCTGCGCCTGTGGTATCTTCAACTGACAGTTTGAAGGCGGGAACTTTTCCTTCTAAATCGTTCATATAATAACTAATTGTTCCTTCGCCATCAGTGACAAATACTCCTTCGATCGAAGACAATTGATGCGCGATCGCGCCCGCTTCTGCTGTATTAAAGAGCCATTGTGCTTCTTCTTTGGATAACTTGACAAAATCCACCGCTTGCCATAGATAGTTAATGAGAGGAATTGCTGCTTCGGGATCGGGCCAAAACATCGGTCGCCAGTTGACATCCACTAACACTTTAATGTTGTAGGTATTAGCAAGATCAAGGGCGCGCAAGACGGCTTTGCGAGTTTTCGGATACGCCAGTTCTAATGTCCCAATGACAAGAAACTGGGCGTTTTCAAATAAGGGAACGGGGAGTTGATCCGCATCAAGAAAGGCATCTGCAAACTGATCTTTGGGGAGATCGCCAAAGCCCGCAAACGCGCGATCGCCTTCTGAAGATCGTAAAACATAAACGGATCGCGTGGGAGCATTAGGATGCTCTTGAATTCCTTGACAATTGACACCTGTATCTGCTAAAAGCTGCTTTAGAGCTTGTCCGGCTTCATCTTGTCCAATGCAACCGATAAACGCTGCGGAGGTTCCCAACTTCACTAAAGCGGTTGCAACATTCGCCGGCGCGCCTCCGGGATAGGCAAGCCAGTTCTTGACTTCTGCTAAGGGTTTTCCCGCTTCTTGCGCCAAATAATCATATAAGATTTCTCCTAAGCAAAGCACTTGTGTCATAGCACGGTTTCCTTCACGTTTCTTCTCTACCTTCAATTTTAGGCTTGCTTTGCGCGATCGCGCATCCTTCCAATTTCGTCATTCGCATCGACATGAAGGTTGTTCCTCATCCATTTTGTAATCGAGAAGGAGAGGAGAGATATAGCAGTACGTATTCAGGTTAGGACGGGGTTAGACTCTAAAATCTAGTGACA
>JAVLCL010000388.1:0-3456 GCA_031580825.1 Halothece sp. Uz-M2-17 | reverse complement strand
TCCACTTCCACAGGCTTGGTAATACATTCACTCGCCCCGGACATCCGAGCTCGGACTCGATCTACCATATTACCGGTTAAAATCACCACCGGCACCTCCTTCAAGGCTTCCACTCGCCGAATTTGATGGGCTAACTCATAACCGTTGACCACCGGCATCACTAAATCAAGAAAAATCAGACGGGGTTTTTTCTCAATGAGCGTCGGTAGGGCTTCCACACTTTCGTAAATCGGAAGAAAGTCATATCCTAAGGCTTGCGCGATCGTCTCGATCATTTTTTGGGTTTGGGGGCTATCATCCACACAGGCAATTAATTGCTTTTTGTTGACAGATGCTGGACTAGAAGTATTGATATTCCTCTGCTCACTAATGCCTTCACTCTTTTTAAATAGAGAAAGATCCGGAATCTGAACAAATCCAATAATCTGTTGATGAATTAAGGGTTGCAGAACTTGAGTCATCCCCCAGAGATCGCGTTTCATCCGCGCAGCCAGATCGCGCAGGGTCTCTTTTCCCTGCATTAAACTCATCAAATTTTTATAAATTTTCTCTGAGGTTTGGGCTTGCAATCCTTCTGGAGATTTGACAACGGGAGCACCATTCGGAGAGTATTTTTGCAGTCCCATTCCTAGCCAACGTTCCCAACTTTTTTGCACTTCTTGCTGAATGTCTAGAACCGGTTGCATCCAAGTATAGGGTAAGCGCGCTTGTTGGGAAGGACGATGGTTTTCTTGCACTTGCACATAAAAACTATCCCCAGCCCCTTCTAAGTCAGCAACGGTGGTTAATTTCTGTTTTGGTTGTTGCGTGAAAAATTCTTGTAGGGTGGGAGAAGCAAGTTCTGTGGCTTGTACAACATCAAATAAGCCTTCTACTAAAACCCCTTTAATCACTTGAATGACTTGCTCTGCCGTTAAATATTTTTCTTGGGCAAGTTTCACTAAAAGATGATATTCAATGCATTCTGGTTTTTCTGAGGTCGGAAGGGAATATTGAGAAACTTTTTGGAGAATAGCATTGCTTAATCCAGCAAGTTGTAGTTGTCTGATAAATCGCCTATGGGGGTGAATTCCTCCCGCGACCCAACCCAATTGTCCCAAATTTAGATAAACCTGCCAAGATTGACCATTAGCAGCTTGTACATCTAAGCGACCTGTAAATTGTTTTTGACTGTGATAAGTTAAATAGCGAAAAATGCGGTTACAAGTTAACCGTTGTTCTTCGATGCTGACCATATAAAGTTCCTAGTATAATGTGCTAATTGTGAAGTTAATTGTACTGCTTGTAATGTACCTTAATTATTCTCACTGTAACTCTTGAGTAAGGTGGATCTCGGTATCGACAGTGGGCAGATTTTAGAAGTGATTAAAAACACTTTCTAGGCATCGAGAACTAAACGAGGAACTAAGCACCAATAATAAAATTAAGCAATAATTCGGACTTGTTCTTCTCGGCGCGTTAAGCTGTCACACAGAAAGCGAACAATGTATTCTTGTAAGGCATAAGCTAAGTCAGGATGGGATTGTTTCATTTTTTCAAAGGTTGCGCGATCCAGTCGATACAATTGACTGGGGCGATCTGCAACCACTAAAGAAGAAAGGGGGGGTTTACCATGAAATCGCATTTCTCCTAAAATCGAACCCTGACAATGGGTTTGTAAACGTTTGGTTTGACCATTGGGTAGATCTAAAAGGACACTCACTTGTCCTGACTCGATAAAATATAAACATTGTTGATCCGCACCCGCTTCAAAGATCACGTCTCCGGCAACAACATTATAGGGAACAAGATATTCTGCAAACTCTTCTGCTTGTTCTGCGGTTAAAAATAAATCTGTGAGTTGTTCTTTTAAAGAACTTTTCTGACCCACTGTAGAACCGGTTTCTTCTAGCAGTTGGTTTTCACACCATTCTAAACCGCGGTCTAAGTCGGGCATAATATGACATCGTTTTTCTTCTTCGTCAATTCCTCCCCCTTGACGCAATTGTGTTTCTAATTTCGGTAAGAGGTTGGTATAAACTAAAGTCAGTTCCTGCTTACGGGCAATTTTCAGGAGTTTAATAAACGTCAAAACTCCGGATGCATCGAGTCCTTCCACTTCCCGAAAATCAATCAAAATATAACTTAAGGGCTGTTCTGTAATATTATCAACGCGATCGCGCACTTTTTGTAATAAATAATCGGCAGTTCCGAAAAAGACATATCCTTGTAATTCTAAGATATAAACTTTGTCTCCTTTTTTCGTTAAGGTTTCTCGTTCCGGTTCGGTACGATGAATATTACTGCGGGTGGTTGCAATTGAAGAATTATGTTTAACAACATTGAGTTGGCTATAGTTAAACATGAAGGAAATGACACTCATGATAAACCCGACAGCAATTCCTTCGAGAAAACCAACGGCATTAATGACAATGAGAGTGACAATAACAATAAAATAGTCTGAAAAGTTAAGGGTAAACCATGCCTTATACACCCACTCTAATAATAGTGCTAATCCCAGATATAAAATTAATCCCCCTAAGATCGGTTTCGGGAATAAAGAAATAAATGAGGAGCCAAGAATTAAAACAAAGAAACAGAAAATTCCAGAAAAAATACCTGATAAGCGACTGTTTGCGCCAATTTTATTGACTAATAACGTGCTGGGTAAAGCCTGATTTCCAGTCATACCTGTGCCTAATCCAGAAGCGACGTTAGCAATGCCAACTGATTCTAATTCTTGGTTTAAACTAATATCTCGACCCACTACTAATTCAATCCCACTATTACTTAGTACTAGAGAAAGTAAACTCACTAACATTAATGATAAAATCAGTCCCCAGTGAGATAAAATAACTGACCAGTGAATATCACCAAAATCCGATACGGTCAGGGGTTTCCAGAGTCCACCAGAGGCAAACGTTTCTAATAACCATCCTTGTTCTCTCGCCTCAGTCAGGGACATTCCGGTTCCCCATAAAATAATATAAAAGCCAATCATTAATCCTAATAACATTCCCGGCATAACCAAGAAATGATGATAGCGATTAGAAATAATTAATAAAATTAAACCAATAATAAATGCTGCTCCCCAATGTAACAGAGGATCAGTGGTAAAAAAGGTTGATAAATTAGCAAAGGTTAAAGAAATATTAGTTGTAATTTGAATGGAGCCAGAAACTAAAAGCCATCCGGTTCCTGCCATAAATCCCCCGACGACAGGATAAGGAATAAAGCGAATTTTGCTCCCTAGTTTTAAGCGTCCTAAAATTAAAAGAAATAAGCCAGTTCCGATTGAAGAAAGCGCGATCGCGGCAAGTACCGTTATTAACATTTCAGACGTAGAAACATTCACCTTGAAATCCGTTACAATTTCACTCGCCAAAATGGCAGTAATGGCTGTGGGTGCAGCTAAAGGAGTGGCAATCATACCAGGCAAAGCACTAAAAATTGCAGCAACAAAACTCACAATTCCTG
>JAVLCL010000387.1:0-3461 GCA_031580825.1 Halothece sp. Uz-M2-17 | reverse complement strand
ACGGCTAAAAGCACGTGGGATTCTTCCTTCATCCAGCGATGCCGCTAAAAGCAGTGCCTTTAGCTGGTCTTACTCGCTGTCCAGAAGCTGCTGCGACGCGCCCCGCCGCCAAAATCCGCAATCCTTCATCTCGAATGTTGCAAGCTGCATTAATATCTCGGTCATGTTTAGTCTCACAGCTAGGACATTCCCAATTTCTGATTTCCAGGGGCAGTGATTCCACTTGATGCAAGCAATGATGACAGGTTTTAGAACTGGGAAAGAAACGGTCAACCTCAATATAGGTCTTTCCTTCCCACTGGGCCTTATACTTAAGCATGGTTAAAAACTGTCCCCAACCAGCATCACTGATTGACTTAGCCAGTTTTGAGTTGCGAACCATGTTTTTCAGGGCAAGATTTTCCACCACGATGACTTGGTTTTCGTCAACTAAATTGCGACTTAGTTTATGGAGGAAATCTTCGCGGCAGCGAGTAATCTTCTCATGGACTCTCGCTACTTTGACTCGTGCCTTTCTATGATTATTGGAACCTTTCTGCTTGCGACTTAATTCTTTCTGTTTACTAGCTAACTTCCGCTCATACTTCCGATAGTATTTCGGAGAGCCGTGCTTAGTTCCATCGCTAGTAATGGCAAACTCGTTTAAGCCTAAGTCAATCCCAACAGCTTTCCCATCGGCGCTTTGCTCCGGCTTTTCCTTCCCATCCTCAAATAGGCAACTAGCGTAGTACCCGCCCGATGGGGTTTGGGAAAGCGTAACTGACTTCAACTGCCCTTCCAGTTGCCTAGAAACTCGACAATAGACTTTTCCGAACTTGGGCAGTTTTAAGTAGTCGCCTTCCATCTTGCAACCTTGAGGGAGTCTTAATGATTGACGGTTCTGTTTCTTCTTGAATCGGGGATATCTTGCTCGACCCTCAAAGAAATTGAGAAAAGCACTGGACAAATTAAGAGCTACCTGTTGGAGAGCTTGAGAAGGAGCTTCCCTTAACCATTCATATTCTTTCTTGAGATCAGGAAGAAGGTTAATGATTTGGTTGCGGCTTAACCCTTTGCCTGTTTCTTGATAGGTTTGGGAAGTCTGATTCAAAGCGTAATTATAGAAAAAACGACAGCAGCCAAAGGACTTGGCTAACAAGAGTCTTTGTTCTACTGTCGGGTAGATTCTATACTTAAACGCTTTGAGCATTACCATTCCCTAAATAGTTTGATATTATTTTAACACAAACTGATACCGGAGCAAAGCGTGAGGATTTGTTAACTTCGAGATGTCGAATCTCTCAGTTAACACGCCTTAGATGAGGGGCTGTCGTCTGGGGCTTCCCCAGACGTTAGCTTCTAATCTTCCTTCTCCTCTTTTTAACAGAGGACGACAGGGGTTGCTGTGAGTCGAAGAAATATCAGAAGAAAAGGGAACAACCAAAACAGTAGAACTATACTGATTGCGGAGATCAATAGAAACTACCACAACAGGACGCTTTTTCGTATCTGCAGACTGGCGCAGCGCCTTACTTAAATAGACTTCCCCTTGACGGGGAAATTGGGAAAAAGGAGTCATTTTTCTAAGGATGTATCACTCTCTTCCCAAGCCATCATTGCTGTTTCTTGTGTTTGATCCGCCCAGAGAGATTCTTCTTCAATATCCCTTTGAGAACGGTTTTCGTAAAATGATCGCAGTTGGTTTTCAATCTGTTGTTTTCGCCAAAGACGTAATGCTTCCTCCACCGCAGCCGAACGATTATTGCTGAAGCGATCCACTTCTTGGAGTAAGGACATATCAATGGAAACAGTGATGCGTTGTTTTGGAGAAGACGGAGGAGAAGACATTGTGTTAATTCTTACTTTGAGTAAGAACAATCATCATACTTTTAGCCTTATTTTAGCAAGGAGGCTAATATAGTGCTGACACTTTTGCCTGATCAGGCTGGTCTGTCTCCAGTTCTCGAAAAACTGCAAGGGAATTACTCGATCAAAGTATCAAAACTTTTCCCAGAAAGTGAAAAGTTAAGAATTTTTCTGACCTTCCTTCTTCACGATTGCCTGTTGCCTTAAACCAGAATGGCTGTCTCACACCTGATTCCTGACTGCTATATCACCCAATCTAACAGGAGGGATCATTAACAGGTGATATTAAGAGGGAAAAACTTTGTATCATCACGCCAAAAACCGAATAATTCCATCAACCGCTTTGGTGTTTTCTGAATCGAGGCTCAGTGTCTTACCATAGAATCAGTAGAAACGACAGATGGCAAATTTAAATTGCGTCAACATCTTATCATCCTCTGATTAGGTGTCAGCGCATCAACTTTCTTCAATAACGGTTTAAGATTACTCGCCGTTAGCTGCTATTAACATTAACAGTCGTAAATTGCTCAAAGGATAAATCGCATTATGGGACTATTTGATCGCATTAGCCGAGTTGTACGCGCCAACGTTAATGATCTGGTCAGTAAAGCTGAAGATCCAGAAAAAATGCTGGAACAAGCACTGGTGGATATGAATGAAGACTTGGTGCAACTCCGCCAAGCTGTTGCTAAAGCCATTGCTGCTGAGCGTCGCAGTCGTAAACAATATGAGGAGCAACAGTCAGAAGCCAACAAATGGCAACAAAGGGCACAACTGGCTCTGGGTAAAGGACAAGAAGACCTCGCCCGACAAGCTCTGCAACGGAAAAAATCTGCTGCTGATGCTGCTGCTGCATTAAAACCGCAAGTGGATCAACAAAAATCGCAAGTTGATACCCTGAAAAAATCGCTCATTGCTCTTGAAAGTAAAATCTCTGAAGCGAAAACGAAAAAAGAAATGCTGGGCGCACGGATGAAAGCAGCCAAAGCAAACCAGCAACTGCAAGACCAAGTGGGTAACATGAATAATAATAGTGCCATGGGTGCTTTCGAGCGCATGGAAGAAAAAGTCATGGAAATGGAAGCCTCTGGACAAGCAGCAGCAGAACTTGCTGGTGGAGGCGGTGGTATTGAAGACCAGTTTGCCCAACTTGAATCCGGTAGTGATGTTGATGATGAACTAGCTGCAATGAAAGCCCAGTTGTCCGGGTCTTCTCAAAATCAGCAGGCTTTACCAGAAGGTGACCAGCCCAGTGAGACTCAAAGCCAAGATACAGTCAGTGATAGTGAAATGGATGCTGAGTTAGAAGCACTGCGGAAACAATTAGACGGTTAATCTCTAGTATTGATGAACGATACCATTTAATCTAGAAAAAGAGGGGCAAGGGTGAGATATTCTAACTTTTAACCCCTCTATTTAGTGTTTGAGACTACAGAAAACTTTTTATTTATGAGTAACTTAATTTCAACAACCGATTCTCAAATTAGTGAAGAAATTACTCAAGCAGGACAGCCTGTGCTTTTATATTTTTGGGCAAGTTGGTGTGGACCTTGTCGCTTGGTTTCCCCATCTGTAGAAGCGGTGGCCAATGAATATAGTGATCAGTTGAAAGTTCT
>JAVLCL010000386.1:0-3462 GCA_031580825.1 Halothece sp. Uz-M2-17 | reverse complement strand
AATAAGACTGCGATAATAATCGCTAAGTTAATAATGTTGGTCTCAAGAATATCAAAATTCAGTCCAAAGCCTTCCTCTGCAGCTTCGGTTGCTTCTGCGAGGAAGTAAGAAAACATCCCCATCATCGCCATTTATCCTTTAATTTACAAAAATCATGTCTGTTCGTTTATAGCAAGTGTGAAACTAGCGTTTAACTAGATCCGCTCCCACTAATTTTTCCAAAATTTGCCGAGAGAGGGTATCCACTTGGGATTCTAGGGACTGGAGAGCCTCTTGTTTTTGGGCTGTAATTTCAGCGGTTGCTTTTTCCCGTTGGGCTTGCACCTCTTGCTGAGCTTGAGCAATATTTTTCGAGGCTTGTTCTTGTGCCTCCGCTTGAGCTTGCGCAATAATCTCTTGCGACTCGCGACGAACTTCTTTGAGTTGTTCATCAAATTTTTGAGCGAGTTCCTCTGATTTTTTCGCATTTTCCTTCGCTTCATTCAAGTTTTTGCGAATATAATCAGCACGCTCATCTAAGATGCGAGTCAATGGCTTGTAGAACAAGACATTTAAGAGGGCGACCAAAACCAAGAATTGAACCGCCATCAAAGGTAAGGTCAAGTCAAAATCAAACAGTCCCCCTTCCTTTGTGGTTTCCACCGCTTCGGCTGCCAATAAAATCATCCAGTTTGTCATTGTTAGGTGGTGATTGTCGTTTACGCCAACATTAAGTTGTGGGATGAGGATGGGATACGCCCACCCTCGGAATGATTCAAATTTACGCGAAGGGGTTAGCAAACAATAATACGAGTGCTACAACCAGACCATAAATGGTTAACGCTTCCATAAACGCTAAAGAAAGGAGTAATGTCCCGCGAATTTTACCTTCTGCTTCCGGTTGGCGAGCAATTCCTTCTAGAGCTTGACCAGAAGCATTACCTTGTCCTAAGCCAGGACCAATTGCAGCTAAACCAACAGCGAGAGCAGCAGCGATAACGGAAGCAGCAGCAGTTAAAGAATCCATAGTTTTTTCCTCGTTAATTAATTTTGATCTGAATTTGATTGAAGATGACTCAATGAGTGAGAGTCAAGTGAACAATCCGTAAAAACGGATACTAACAGCATTGTCATGAAATGGCAATTGAAGCAAGTGTTTCGGAACCCGTTGCTTATTCTTCTTCCCCATGTTCGAGAGACTCACCAATATAAGCTCCGGCTAGGGTGGCAAAAATTAAGGCTTGAATTGCACTGGTAAAGAGTCCCAACGCCATTACGGGCAAAGGAACAAATAAAGGAACCAGTAACACTAATACGGCAACGACCAACTCATCCGCAAGAATATTACCAAAAAGTCGGAAACTAAGCGATAGTGGCTTAGTAAAGTCTTCCAGGATGTTAATGGGCAACAGAATTGGTGTGGGTTCGATGTACTTTTTAAAGTAGCCGAGTCCCCGTTTACTAAACCCGGCATAGAAGTAGGCGAGGGAGGTTAATAACGCGAGGGCAACCGTTGTGTTGATATCGTTGGTTGGGGCTGCTAATTCGCTACTTGGAATTTCAATCAATTTCCAAGGCAAAAGCGCCCCTGACCAGTTGGAAACAAAGATAAATAAGAACAATGTTCCGATGAACGGCACCCATGGGCGATATTCTTTCTCACCGATTTGGGTTTTGGCAATATCCCGAATAAAATCTAAAGCATATTCGAGAAAGTTTTGGATGCCACTGGGAACTCGCTCTAAATTACGAGTCCCGACAAAACTGGTAATCAATAACAGGGCAATTACAACCCAGGAGGTTAGAAAAACCTGTCCGTGAACGGTGTAATTCCCAAGTTCCCAGTAAAAATGCTCCCCAACTTCTAGTTCAGCAAGGGGGAAAGCAGGGATGACGTTTAAACCGTCTAACAAGGTCATGGAGCAAATTTCCCCGTAATCGAACATTATTAATGGTTACGCTCGTGCTGAGTTTATTCCCGTTGGGGGAACAGAGTGGTTTGCACGACGTAAATCACGATGGCTGCTTTATACGTCATAAACCCCAAAAAGACGGGGAGGATAGCAAGACGTTCGAGTTGACTGGCAAGAACAATCACCGCCACAAAAATGGCAAGACGACCACTGCCAAAGCCCATCCGTCCTTGTTGCACTCCTAAGCCTTCAATATCCCGAGCCAAGCGCCGAAAGTAAAGGAGTCCGGCTAATGCTCCCAGTAAATAGTTGAGAGCGGTTTGACCTGAGTAGGCGACCCAGACAGAGGCAAAAATCACTCCCGTAATCACTAACATAACCAAATATAGGTTGCGTTGAAGTTGATAATACTCCGTCATTCCTTGATCAGAGCTTTGATCGTCTGATGAGGATTCAGGAATCGGGGTTTCAGTTGTCTCTGGCGGTGACGACTGTGTACTCACGGTATTTTGTCCTTGGTTCGGGTCGAGATTGATGACGTGACTTAAACGAGCCACGAGAAATCATATCACGGTGCAGTAACAATTCTTTAATCTTTTTGGAATTTGCTGAGATGAGTTTGGAAGCGTAAGATAAGCTGGGATGGGTTTGCGCGATCGCGCTCGATTTCAATTCTGGCTATGATTGGCTTAATTTCCGGAAAACACCGTGGTTTTTAGCAACTTTAGTCTCTTGTTTTAATTCTGTTCTCTTCTAACTGTTACAAGCTGACTTATTCCGGATCCGGTGGTAAGTAACTGTCATGATTTTTATCCTTAATCTTAGATAAATAATCGTTGAGCTTTATCCCTAAAAGTCACCAACTGTTGACTGTCTCTAACTCATTAATAAATTTCCAAGATTGCTTGGCTAATACAATTAAAGTATTTTGTCAAGTCTTCTCGTTTTTGCTTTACTTTTTTTAATACAAAATTTCTTTTCTCTTATTCTCCGTGTCAAGGGGGAAAATACGTAGTGACTCACGATTTTAGTGCGTTTGAACGGTGTGTTTTTGTTTTTGGCACTGCTTCCCATTATTTAGAAATAGAGTATCATGAAAAAAGTTGATGAGCAAGTCCACATCCCTGAAATTTCCGTTTTTCGTTCTTTGTTAAGGTCTGTAATATAAATAAGTCTCATCGTTTAGTGCAGGAAGTTTGTTTTAGTTAATCTCAAGCTGGGATAGGAGATGTTATTGCTGTTATTTTTTAAACCACAAAGACACAAAGTTTAGTAGGGTTTGCCTTACCCACCCTACAAGGTACGTCCTTTGATCGAAATGTTATTAGTTATTTGACATTTGTTGAGTAATTTTTAGGCTTTCAAGGCTGACGGTACAGACGCGCTGAATGAGATCAATAACGGTTTCTTTATGGTTGGAAAAGCGATAGGTGTTGAAGTGCTGCGCGATCGTTTTGCTGCGAGGTTTCTTTTCTTTGTATTGATCTAGAATCCATTCAATCGCAGAACGGTTTCGTGAACTACCGAACGCTGAATCAAAGATTACAGCGTCGGCTTCCTACCCAACAGA
>JAVLCL010000007.1:10338-22957 GCA_031580825.1 Halothece sp. Uz-M2-17 | reverse complement strand
CTAACCCCAATGTCCCATAATATGGGTACTTTATTTACGCCCCTTTGTACTAGTGTATTACCGTGTTGTTCAAAATCAAGCGCGATCGTTTGATCGGCAATTGTATAAAACAGGAAAATCAATTGCGATTCAAGCTCATGATGAATTAAAACATGGTACTTGGCGTTTTCATCACCGAGATGATTCGTTGCGCGATCGCGAGATTCTCTATTTACGCTGGTACAACTCACAAAAACAATTAGTTGGGTTTGTCGGTTCCACCCCTCCACAACACTTGCAAGTACAACCTGGCTTGAAAACCATTCACCTCGATAACAGCCCTCGGGAAACATTTCGTCAACTCACCCTTTCTGTAGAGTATCAACAATCCTTCCAAGGCTATCTCCAAATTGCCACTTCTTTACAGCCCCTGCAAGATAATTTAGCTCGCATCCGACTGTTTCTCGCGCTGGGAGTTCCGATTACCTTAGGTTTAATTGGTCTTACGGGTTGGTTTTTAGCAGGATTGGCGATGAAACCTGTTCGTGACTCCTATGAACAACTGCAACGTTTTACCGCAGATGCATCCCATGAACTACGAGCGCCCTTAGCAGCAATGCTGAGTAATGCACAAGTGGCGTTACTTCCCAACACACAATCATCTAATCAACAACAACAGCAACGCTTAGAAAATATTGTTCAGATTGCCAAAGGGATGAGTGTTCTCATTAGTAACCTCTTGTTTTTAGCGCGTCATGAAGGGCAGGTAGCACTGCAAGATCGAGAAACAATTGATTTAGTTCATTTACTTCACGCTTTAGTCGCTGAATACATGAATACGGCTCAGTCTAAAGGTTTAAAGTTTATGGTGTCTCTCCCCCCCAAGCCGATTTATTTCCAAGGGAATAGAGAACTGTTGCAACAAGCACTCAAAAATTTGCTCAATAATGCCTTTCACTATACTGCTTCTGGTCATCGTGTTGATTTACGCCTTTTCGCGCGATCGCGCCACATCATTATAGAAATAGCAGACAACGGAATTGGTATTCCCGCTCAAGATTTACCCCACATTTTTGAACGCTTCTATCGGGTCGATACAGCGCGATCGCGGAGTGTCTCCGAAGGAAAATCGCGCCAAACTGGAAATTTTGGACTCGGTTTATCAATTGTCCAACAAATTATTCAGGTTCATGGCGGTGAAATCAAGGTTCACAGTGTCGAGCAACAAGGAACGACCTTTGAAATTGAATTACCAATGAAATCAAAAGTTTAACTATCTGACATTTTGGTGTCACATTTCTGAATCAGACTAGCACTAATCAATTTTTACATCTCAATCAAACGGATCATGCTATGGCAGGTAAGGTAACCTTGCCCAAGCCGACACTTTCAATCAGAGATGCAGGTGCATTGATTATGGGAATGGTCGTCGGTGCGGGAATTTTTGAGACACCAGCACTGGTTGCAGCCAATGCAACCAACGAACAACTTGTCCTATTATTTTGGCTATTGGGGGGAGTAATGTCACTCATTGGCGCTCTCTGTTATGCCGAACTCGCCACCACTTATCCCCATTCAGGAGGCAACTACTATTATTTAATGGGTGCCTTTGGCAAGTCGCTTGCGTTCCTCTTTACATGGGCACGGATGACGGTTATTCAAACTGGCTCAATTGTTCTATCTGCTTTTGTATTTGGAGACTACGCATCCCAGTTACTGTCTCTAGGGGAGTATTCATCCTCGCTGTATGCCATTGCTGCAATCGTTATCTTAACCGGATTAAATGCATTCGGCGTTTGGCAAGGTAAGTGGACTCAAGTTTGGTTAACTGCCACTGCAATATTCGGTTTACTCCTGCTGATTATTTTTGGTTTAACGTCTGCGACTCCCGCTACAGCGACGGCATCGCCAACACCAGTAACGGAAAATAACTTTGGCTCAGCTATGGTGTTTGTTTTACTCACCTATGGCGGTTGGAACGAAGCAGCATATATTTCGGCAGAGTTGTATCAAAACGAGCGTAATATGTCGCGCGTGTTACTGATTAGTATCGGTGTTATTACCGGACTCTACTTACTCATTAACTGGGTTTACCTTCAAGGGATTGGGCTAGCTGACATGACTGGTTCTAACGCGATCGCTGCAACTTTAATGCGTCGTGCGATGGGTGAGCCTGGTGTTATTTTGATTAGCTTACTGATTGCAGTTTGTACTCTCGGAACAACAAACGCTGCTATTTTTACGGGGGCGCGTACCAATTATGCCCTAGGGCAAGATTTTTCTCTATTCTCCTTTCTTGGACGCTGGAATACTCATACTCATACCCCAACGGCTGCTTTGTTGGTTCAAGGCGTGATTGCTCTCGGATTAGTCTTACTCGGTACGGTAACACGCCAAGGGTTTGAAACAATGGTCGATTACACAGCTCCTGTATTCTGGTTCTTTTTCTTACTCAGTGGTTTGTCTTTACTCAGACTGCGCAGACGAGAACCGGAACTGTCACGACCGTTTCGGGTTCCTGCTTATCCATTGTTGCCACTTCTCTTTTGCGGGATGTGTGGATATTTACTCTACTCAAGCCTAGTTTATACCGGAATGGGTGCTCTGTTTGGGGTCATGGTCGTGGTTGCAGGTGCTCCCCTGCTATTGTGGCATCGCCCTCGCAAATCGAAAACTTAATCATCACAATTATTCAAAAGGAGATTGTATCAATGCAATTACAACGAATCACTAGCTTGTTAATCGCAAGTGTTTGTATTTCCCTCTTTAGCCTTATTGGATGTAGTTCTGAAACAAACATTAATCCTAAAACTTCATCTGAGTCCAATAATCAAGCGCAGCAGTCCGACACAGAAGACACGGAATCTTCAGACAAGGAGCCAGATGTTGTCTATGTTCCCACACCTTACGCTGTGGTTGAAAAAATGTTGGAACTGGCAAATGTTAGTGAAGATGATGTGGTTTATGATTTGGGCAGTGGCGATGGACGAATTCCCATCAAAGCAGCGCAAGACTATGAGGCGCGTGGTGTTGGTATCGAGATTGATCCCGAACTGGTTCAAGAAGCTAGGCGAAACGCTCAGGAAGCAGGTGTTAATGATCAAGTTGAATTTATTCAACAAGATCTCTTTGAAACGGATCTGAGTGAGGCAACTGTCATAACCTTGTATTTACTACCCAGCCTCAATGTTAAGCTACGACCCAAGTTATTGCAAGAATTAGAACCAGGAACCCCCATCGTCTCTCATGATTTTAGGATGGGGGAATGGGAACCTGATCGAGTTGTAGAAGTAGAAGGCTCGCAAGTTTACCTCTGGATTGTTCCAGAAGAAATTCCTGAGAATTTGCGTTGAAGCGTGATTAGTAACCAAAAGCGTTTTTCATCTTGTGAATCAGCATGAGTATTACCTCCCTAAGTTTGTGTAGATTCATAACGTTAAGAGCAGACTTTGGAGTATCGGAATAAAAAGAAAGTGCTTGCAATTAGAACTTTCCTTAATTTAAAAGTCTAAAAGTTTCTGACATATTGGTGTCACATTTATCATGAAAATGATGGACAGTTAAATCTGATTTTAATCAGCAATACCAACAATAATTAAGTTGGATTTTTTTGCTTTCTTATTTCTCTAGACTAAATTAAAAGTTTAGTTAACTTTAGTCGCCATATTTCAGGAACAAGTTATTACAACTATCGATCTTAAAACTAATGCTAATTTGTTTACAAGGATGATGATGAAACAGTTCTTAATTCTAATCTCTAAAAACAGCAAAACTTCGATTGGACTTCTCTTATGCGGTAGTTTATTGGTACCTCCCTTTTTGGGATTGGGAGAACGGTTAGATAGTTCAGTAGAAGCGCAATCTGATATACCAGAACAGATTGTTCCTATTTTTTCTGTAGATAATGATGATCGTTATGACGACGACGATGACGATGACCGCTACGATAGCCGTTATGATGACGACGATGACGATGATGATGACCGCTACGATAGCCGTTATGATGATGACGATGACGATGACGATGACGATGATGATGACCGCTACGATAGCCGTTATGATGACGACGATGACGATGATGATGACGATGATGATGACGATGATGATGACGACGATGACGATGATGATTAATGCATCGTGCACTCTTAGCCATTAATCAACATTGATCCTGTTTTGAAGTTAAGCACTGGATATAGAGAATGACTCCTATATCCAGATCCTTAGAACTTTTTCGGATTTGACATATTTGTGTCACATTTATGAAGGAAACTAAAAATGGCAAATCTTACCTTGAAACCTTGCTGATACTTTTGTTTGATTTTCATTAAGCAAATGCCAAGATAATTGGTCACTTTGAATGACTGCTTTTTTTCATATCAATAGCTTGGGAAAGGCAGTCAATTCCATGATCTATCTTAGGGAAGGGGCAAAGGAGATCATAAATTTCTAAACTAACGAGCAAATCCTAAAACTTTTTAATAAAAAATGGCTTTCAAGACGGTCGCGACTTTAGTTCCTCAACATGACAAAAGGTCTTTCGGAATTCTCGTACTCAGTAGTTTATTAATTCCGACTTTAATCGGTTGTGGCGAGCAATTGAATTCCTCTGCTGAAGCGCAAACGGAAAATCGCAGTGAGGAAACATCCCGACCCAAGGTTCAAAGCGCGATTGCACAAAATCGTCCCCTCCAAACAGCAATCACCGAAAAAGGGGATACAGCCCCCCAACAAGTAGTCTCCCTTCGCTCTCAAGTGGAGGGACAACTGCAAACTTTAACGGTTGATGTAGGAGATCGGATCGAAACCGGGCAAGTCATCGCCCAACTCAATGATGCGTTGTTAACCACCGATATTGCAGAAGCAGAAGCAGAATTAGCGAGTCGTTTAGCGGAGGTGAATCGATCGCGCAATCAAGTTAGAAACGCCCAAATCCAACTGGAACAAGCTCAAGCCCAAGCCCAACAAGCCCAAGCGGATGCCCAACGCTTCCAGAATCTTGCGGAAGCTGGGGCAATTTCCCAACAAGAAGCCGAAGTTGCGAAAACAGAAGCGGTTGTTGCGGAAAAACAAGTCCGTGCAGCACAAGAACAAATCCGCATTGAACAAGATGCAGTGGCGACGGCGCAAGAACAAGTACAGGTACAACGGTCAATTATTGCTCAAGCCCAAGAACGATTATCTTATAGTACCCTCAAGTCTCCCCTCACTGGCGTAATTTTAGAACGACAGACCGATCCCGGAAACTTAATCCGACCTGGGGATACAGTGGTGACAATTGGGGATTTTCGACAGGTGAAAGTTGATGTTGCTGTCTCTGAACTGGCTTTAGGGGAGATTCGTCAAGGACAGTCTGTGGATGTGAAGCTAGATGCGTTTCCCGAAGAAACCTACAGGGGAAGAATTACTCGCATTTCCCCCGCAGCCAACCAACAAACGCGACAAGTTCCCATTGAAGTGACCTTACCCAATCCGGAAGGGCGCATTGGTAGCGGATTACTGGCGCGAGTGACATTTCCCCGTGAAAGGACGAAAGGCGTGGTGATTCCGGAAAGTGCGTTGCAAAACCAAACGGACGATCAGGTTGCTACAGTCTTTACCCTTAATACCACCGCAGAACCGCCAACGGTTGAAGGACAAACGGTTCAAATCGGCGATCGCGCCAACAATCAAGTGGAAATTCTTTCTGGATTAGACCCTGAAACACCGTTTGTTGTTCGCAGCAGTCGTCCCTTAAAATCTGGGGAAGCCGTGCGCTTGAGTGCGTTGTCTCGTACGAATGAAATTAAGCAATGAAATTAATATCTACTATTTCTCAATTAAATCAAGGATTATAAAAGATCGATAACCTTCACTTTGTGGTTAATCATTCACCTGCTTGTTTAAGCGCAAAATTAATAACATTTTGACTCAGGTAGATGTTGTGATTAATCATATTTTGAATTGCTTTTTGAATAGATAATGACGGTTCTTGCTGTTTGTATTTAAGTAGAATTCCAATTGAACCTGTTACACTCAAACCATTTAAACGAGCGATTCTTCTACCTACTGTTTCATCAATACAAACAGTTCTAATATTTTGATTCAGAGCAACTTGAATAACTAAAGCTGCAACTAATGAAATTAAAGGTGAGGTATTGATTATAATGACATTAGATTTAGGCATTTTCTAGATCAGAAATTAATTCAGCATCAGGAATGTCAATCATGGGAACGCCATAATCAGCTAACTTAAGAAGAAAGGTAACGCGATCAACTCCCACTAACATTGCAGCCATCCCTGATGATAAACGTTTGAGTTCAAAAAGTTTGACCGCCATTGCCCATTTCGCTTCTTCTTCAAATTGTTCTGGGGTATTTCCTAAAACATCAGGAAAGGTTTCTGGATACTGAACTGTAAATTCTAATGACATACAATAATCTTTCCTTTGCCATAGCAACTTCAACAACGAATATAACTCATGACTGGATTTAGTATTAGCGCGATCGCGATCCGAAGACATATTGGCACTCTCGCCATTACTGTTGCGGTGTTAGTCATTGGAACCATTTTTCTCCTGCAAATTCCGGTGAATCTACTCCCTTCGATTACCTACCCTCGCATCCGCGTGGAAGTGAGAACCCCTGGCATTTCCCCCACTGTTGCGGTGGAAGAAGTTGCAAAACCCTTAGAAGAAGCCCTCCGCGCGACAGAAGGGGTGGTGCAAATTTATTCGGAAACAGAAGAAGGGGAAGTGGAGGTTGATTTATACTTTGAAGCAGGAGACGATGTGGATCAGGCGTTGAATGAAACCACCGCAGCGTTTAATCGGGTGCAAGGAAGACTCCCCGATATTGTGGAAGATCCGCGCATTTTTAAGTTTGAACCCTCCCAGTTACCGGTTTATGAATTTGGTTTGCAATCGCAGTCGCTTCGAGATGTGGACTTGCGCGTTTTTGCAGATGAAGAGTTAGCCCGAGAATTAAGTTTAGTGCGCGGTGCTGCTTCGGTGAATGTCTCTGGTGGCGTAATCGAAGAAGTGCGCGTGGAAATTGATCCGATTCGGTTGCAGGCTTTAGGCTTGGGGCTAACGGATGTTTTAGAGGAATTGCGCGATCGTAATGTGGATGTTGCCACCGGACGCTTATCGGGAGAAGATACCGAACCCCTAACCCGCGCGATCGGAAAATTTGACAATGCCGAGGAAATTAGCAATTTATCCTTCTCCGTTGCCGATACAGAAATCCCCCTCAGTGAGTTTGCTACCGTCATTGATGGTACTGCTGAACAACGGGTTTTTGTTACCCTCAATGGCGATCCGGCAGTGAAAGTGAGTGTGCAAAAACAGCCCACAGCCAACACAATTGAAGTTGTGGATCGAGTGAAACAGCGCATTAATCAACTCAAGGAAGTGGGAACCATTCCTGAGGAGATGACGTTGGTAACGACGAAAGATGAGTCAGTTTTTATTCGTAATTCTATTCAAAATGTCGCGGTTGCAGGGTTAACAGGGGCTACGTTAGCAGCAGTCGCTGTCTTGTTATTTCTGGGGTCACTGCGTCAAACCTTTATTATTATTGTCGGTATTCCCCTGGCGACCTTTACGGCAATTTTACTGATGCGGGGGGCTAATATCTCCTTAAATGTCTTTAGTTTAGGAGGATTGGCGTTAGGCGTGGGAATTGTAGTGGATAACGCGATCGTAATGTTAGAAACCATCGCGGAAGGGGTGGGAATGACCCCGGGTCATCCGGTTGCGGAAGAACGACCGAACAACAGCTATATTATTCAACAAGCGGAGAATAGCAGTCGCAGTATTGAATCCGCTTTACTGGCTGCTACCAGTACCAACTTAGTTTCTGTTGTCCCGTTTTTACTGATTGGGGGCTTTTTCTCGCTGTTGTTTAGTGAGTTAATTCTCACGATTAGTTTTGCGGTTGCCTCTTCCATGTTAATCGCTCTAACCGTGGTTCCGATGTTAGCCTCTCGTCTGTTAGCGATTCCCCGTAGCAGTGGCTTATCTTATTTCTGGTTCTTGCGTCGGTTTAATGACCAGTTTCAAGCTGCAACCCGGCGGTATCAGCAGGGATTAAAACAAGTGTTACGGTATCGCCTTGTGGTTATTGCAGGTGCGTTCCTGATTTTAGGAGGCGGGAGTTTCTGGTTCGGGGGACAACTCTCCCAAGAAATTCTACCCGAAATTAACACCGGACAAGCGCGAATGTATGTGCAGTTTCCTACCGGAACCAGTTTGACAGAAAACCGACAAGTCATGCGGTTAATTGATCAAACGTTATTAGAGCAACCCGAAACGAAAAGCACCTTTACCACCGCAGGAGGCTACTTATTTGGCACAAATACCTCACCCGATGTTTTAGGGGGATCCAGCACCATTGAATTAGAATCTGGGGTCGATGTGCAGTCTTATATCGCGAGAGTACAACCGCAACTTGAGGAATTAAATTTAGTGGATACCCGCATTTTTATGCGACCCCAAGATGTGCGAGGGATTAGTTTTAATAATTCGCCTACCCGTGGTGATGTCAATGTCATTTTACAAGGAAACGATACCGCCCAACTGCAACAAGCGGGAGAACAAGTTCTTGCAGCCTTAGATGAAAATGTCCCTCTCGCTAGTTTTCGCCCGGATCCCGAACCGCCACAACCAGAAGTGCAGATTCGACCGGACTGGCAACGGGCGGAGGAATTTGGTTTAACGGTCAATGAAATTGGAGAAGCCATCCAAACTGCTATTGATGGGGCGGTTCCCACACAGTTACAACGGGGTGATCGTTTGGTGGATATTCGGGTACAGTTACCGCAGTCAACCTTAACCACGATTTCTGATTTAGAAGAAGTTCCTCTCTTAGTGGGAGAAAATCAATCCCTCAAGTTAAAAGATATTGCTGAAATTCGCTCTGGGATTGCCCCTGCTGAGATTCAACGGTTGAATCAAAGCCAAGTTTATATTCTGGAAGGAGATTTAGTGGAAGGGGCGACTTTAGATGGCGCGATCGCGCAAACCAAAGCAGTGTTTCAACAACTGGAACTCCCCGAAGGTGTTACCATTGCTCCCAGTTCAGCCGAAGCCAATAATACCGAATTACAAAACGCCTTGAAACTCCTCGGCGGATTGGCTGCATTTATGGTCTTTGTGGTGATGGCAGTGCAATATAACTCTTTGATTGATCCGTTGGTGATTATGTTGACGGTTCCTCTTGCTTTAGCCGGTGGCATTTTCGGACTTTATGTGACAGATACCCCTGTGGGAGCGACGGTTTTAGTCGGTGCTATCTTACTGGTGGGGATTGTGGTCAATAACGCGATTGTAATGGTGGAATTTGCCAACCAGATTTACAGCCAACAAAATATCAGTCGTCGCCAAGCGATCTTACAAGCTGCCCCCCAACGCTTACGCCCGATTTTAATGACCACCATTACCACTGTCTTAGGAATGTTTCCCCTTGCGCTAGGCTTAGGACAAGGATCTGAGTTTTTACAACCCCTAGGGGTGGTAGTCTTTTCAGGGTTATCTCTAGCAACCTTTCTAACACTATTTATCATTCCCTGCTTCTACACCCTGTTACATGATCTATTTAGTTCTGAACCGCCACCGAGCGAACCGGAAAAATTAGAAGCGGTTTTCCAGGAACAATCTCCTTATCCAGAAACGCAAAACTATTAACGATGTCCTATTTCAACTACAAACGCCGTCAAATTTTACGCTTATTGGGGTTAGCAACAGGGGCTGCTGTTCTCCCTTCTGCTTGTAGCTTGGCTCAATCTGGCAATTCTCAAACCACTGCTTCTTCCTCGATGAAGCTAAAAGGGAATCCACCTCCAGATCAGGTTTCTCGCGTTGCGATCCTCAAAACAGATGACCGCGCTTCGGCGGTTCCCAAACTCCTCGACTTATTACAACCAGAAGGGTTTACCAATAAAACGGTTTTTATTAAACCCAATTACAATACAGGGGATCCCGCACCCGCAGCCACAGATACGGATTTACTCAACAGCCTCATTACCGAAATTGAAAAGACGCAATCCGGATCAATGACAATCGGGGATCGCTCGGGAATGGCAACGACTCGCGAAGCCATGCAACGGAAAGGCGTTTTCCAGCTAGCAGACAAACGAGGGTTAGAAACGGTTGTATTTGATGAAATGGCTGCCGAACAATGGCAATATTTTGACAAAGAAGGGACCCATTGGAAACAAGGTTTCGCGATCGCGCGTCCGATTTTAGATGCAGATGCTGTCATTAATACCTGCTGTTTGAAAACCCATCGCTTTGGCGGACACTTTACCCTCTCCCTGAAAAACAGCATTGGCATGGTGGCAAAATATGTGCCAGGGGACAATTTTAACTATATGGGAGACTTACATTCCTCTCCTCACCAGCGCAAAATGATTGCAGAAGTGAATGCAGCTTATCAACCGGATCTAGTGCTTCTCGATGGTGTGGAAGCCTTTGTCAATGGCGGACCCGCCAACGGTCAAAAAGTGGCTGCTAATGTCATGATTGCAGGGCGCGATCGCGTGGCTGTCGATGTAGTCGGCTTAGCCCTATTGCGCTCTTTCGGGACAACTCAACAAGTGTCTGAAGGGTCAATTTGGGATTTAGAACAAATTCAACGGGCAACGGAATTAGGATTAGGTGCAACTGACTCGGAACAAATTGAACTGATCACGGGTGATACGGCAAGCCAAAACTTAGCTGATCAGATTCGACCATTGATGATGTGACAGTTTATATCTTAATACCCTACCCCAGTATTAATCAGGGTAGGGAGGCTGATCTCAATTGAGGTTGAGATTAGAGTGCCGAGATTGTCCGAGCGAGATTAAAGTCTTTTTCCGTTAAACCACCGGCATCATGGCTTGTCATTCTAATAACAACTGTATTGTAAGAAATTTCTAAATCAGGATGATGTCCTGCTGACTCTGCGGGTTCAACTAACTTATTCACAAATTCGACGGCTTCTGGGAAACCGTTGAATTTGCGCGTGCATTTAATCAATTTCCCCTCTTGTGTCCAATCAGACAAATTATTTAATTGGGTTTTAATTTCGGTATCGCTTAGGAGTTGTGCCATAAGTCGGTTAAACCTTTTAAGCTCATGTTAATCATGGTCAATCATAATCTAGAAGGATACAATCCCGTTTGTCTCCCCTCGTAGGACAGACGTTTCCGATTCTCAACTGAAAATAGAGTTCTACTTATCTTCATCATTAACTATGTTTAATTCTCTTCGTTTTCCACTCTTATTCACCTGTCTCCTTACTTTGACGATTGTGGGTTGTCGTTCTCCCTTCCAATCCGAGTCATCCTCAAATGCTTCCACTGTGGAGGAAGTACCCGCCCTTTCTTCAGAAGAACAAAAAGAAGTTGATACCCTTCTTACTCAAGGTCATCAAAAAATTGCTGAGGGAGATTATGAAGCAGCGATTACTCGTTTTAATGAAGTCTTAGCAATGGATCAAACCAATGGTGAAGCCTTAACAAACCGAGGCTTAGCGCGATCGCGCCTTGAAGATTATCAAGCAGCCCTAGCAGATTATACTCAAGCCCTAACCCTACAATCAGAAGCCCCAAGCGTTTATTACAACCGAGGCTTAGTCCAAGTTCAGCTAGAGAAATACGACCAAGCCATTGCTGACTTTACCCAAGCCATTGAACAGAAACCCGATTTTGCAAGCGCGATCGGTAATCGAGGATTTGCTTATGCAGAATTAGAAAATTACTCCGCAGCGATCGATGATTTAGAAAAAGCAGCACAACTGTTCAAAGAACGAGGTCAGAAAGACACGGCTTACCGTTTACAACGTACTGCTCGTTACATTCAGCCTTAATGTTTCCTTAATTCTACACCCCCCTGAGGATAGGCATTACAAGAGATCGACTCTCTCCCGACTCAACAAAAAACGTAAAATCTTACAATTTTCTGCACAGTTAACGATTACGATTAATACATAAGCTGCACTCTTCCTTCTTTCATTTCAAGCTGACGGCAACCGAGAAAGTCACTCGCTGATCATCTTGAAAAGAGAAGGTTGAGTTCCTGTCGTACAAAAAATGAATAGGAGGTTAACCCCATGGCAAGAAGAAAGAAGAAGTTTCCCTGTGGACATCAAGGCTATGGACAAATTTGCCATAGATGTGAACAAAAAGAATCGGATCGCGTGAGACGAAAAAACCAGCGGATTGCTTGGGAAGAAAGTTTTAGTAATGATCCTATTGATTTAACCACTCTACCCAAAAATGTTGTTCTTAAAACTCGGCGCATTATTTCTCAACTGAGACAAGATAGTAACTATCGACGATTTAAAGGGAAACGTTTGCGTCATAATCGGTTTATTATTAGTATTCCTGTCAATCGAGATTACCGTTTAATTTGTCGTGATCAAGGAAGTCAAGTGATTCCGGAAGCGGTGATCTCTCATCAGGATTATAACGTTTGTAAACCTGGAAGTGCCAAGTAATTATTGATTAATTTTTTCTAACTCGAAGCACTCGTATAGAAGCGAAGTGCAAACTGCCAAAATAAAGCAGATAAAATCAGGAGAAAACAGGCTAGGAATCCTGCTCCTAAAATCCAACTCACTTCGCTTCGTCCCAACATAATTTCGGCGGGAATGGTGGTTAAAAAGGCAACGGGAATAA
>JAVLCL010000007.1:0-10328 GCA_031580825.1 Halothece sp. Uz-M2-17 | reverse complement strand
ATAAAGGTAAAGAAAAACCGATAGATCGCAGGATACGCCACCATGGGAAATCGTCCCGCATCTAGCAGTCCTCGCAGCACTTCAGTCACGTTATAGATTTTGACAAACCAAATGCTGGTTGCCCCTAACATAAACCAGAGACTATACAGACTAATTAAACCAAAGGTAATCGGAATCAAACTGATTAAATAATTACCAAGGCTTAAATCAAGACGATTTCCGGCATAAAGAATGAGCGCGATCGAGAAAACTAAATCAGGGGTTCCCCAAGGGGAAATTGTCCGCGCTGAAAGCCAAAATTGGCTACTAATTGGTTTTAATAAGATGTAGTCTAATGTTCCATACTGCACTTGATCCACAATCCGATTTAAATTGGGAATTAAAAACGTGCCTGCAAAGCCTTGTAAAAGAGTAAAGAGTGCTAAAACAATCATCGCTTCTTCCCACTGCCAATTTTGGAAAGTATAGCCGGTACGATAAAACAAAAATAAACTAAATAAACTCCCTGAGAGATTGACTAAACTACTCAAGGCAGCAATGAGAAAATTGAGCCGATATTCTAATTCTGCGGAAATCGCACTCGTCCAAAATAACCGGAGAACTTTGAGATAGGACAACATGACACTTTCTAGTTTAATGACTGGTACCAATCAGGTATAACAAAGCCATACGGACGGCGACACCACTGGTAACTTGTTGGGAAATCAGACTCAACTCAGGATCATCCATGAGATCGGAACTGATTTCTACGCCTCGATTGACCGGACCGGGATGGAGAATTTTGGCGTTAGGCTGAGCTAAGAGAGCGCGATCGCGCGTAATACCAAATCGTTGATGATATTCCCGTAAACTCGGTAATAAATGCTCGGTCATCCGCTCTTTTTGTAAGCGCAAGGTCATAATAAAATCTGCATCCACTAACGCCGGTTCAATCTCCCAATGACAGACCAATTGCTCAGATTTTGCAGTTCTTAAAAACCCTTGAAATGCTTTCGGAAGTAACGTCGGCGGTGCAGCTAAATGAACCGTTGCCCCCATTGCAATTAAACTATAGATATTTGATCGCGCCACCCGTGAATGGAGAATATCCCCCACAATGGCAATTTTTTTTCCAGCGAGAAACTGGTGGGGAGACTCAGGAGATAATAACTGATAGAGAGTAAATAAATCGAGTAAGGCTTGAGAAGGATGTTCATGTTGTCCATCCCCTGCATTTAAAATACTGACATTGCTATCTAAGCGATCCATTTCTGCTGCAATCGTATGGGGAACCCCCGCTTGGCGATGACGAATCACCATAATATTTGCCCCCATCGCCATATACGTTTTGGCTGTATCTAAAATGGTTTCTCCTTTAGTGAGAGAAGAAGAACTCCCTGTAAAATTGAGGGTATCCGCAGATAACCGTTTTGCAGCCAGTTCAAAACTACTGCGAGTGCGGGTTGAGGGTTCAAAAAATAAATTCGCAACCACTTGTCCTTGCAATGCAGGAACTTTTTTCGTCCGCCGAGATAAGACTTCCCGAAAACTATCGGCTGTTTCTAACAGGGTTTCATAGTCTTGGGTGGTAAAAGTTTCTAGAGAAAGAATATGACGCTTTGTCCAAGGGGGGGTTGTCGTTTCAGGGGTCATTGTATTTGATTGGCTCGTAATTGCCCACAAGCAGCATCCGCTTCTAAACCACGGGAGTAGCGAACACTAACGGCAATCTTAGCGTCTTCTAGTGCCGATTGAAAGGCTTGAATCCTTTGTTTGTCAGGACGTTGATAATCCACTTCGCTGATTGGGTTATAGGGAATCAAATTGACATGAGTTTGAAAACCTCTTAACAGTTGGGCTAATTCTTCCGCATGATCTGGGGTATCGTTAACGCCTGCTAAAAGGATATATTCAAAGGTGACACGGCGGTGGGTGCGTTCCACATACTCTCGACAGTCAGCTATTAAATCGGAAAGGGGATAACCTCCGCCACTGGGAATTAATTGTTCGCGTAGGGTTTGATTAGACGCATGAAGACTAATCGCAAGAGTAATTTGTAGTTTTTCTTTCGCTAAACGGGGGATTTGTTTTGGGATACCAACGCTAGAAACCGTGAGACAACGTTGTCCAATTCCTACATCTTGATTTAAGGATTTGACCGCAGCCACCACTGCTTCTCGATTTAAAAGCGGTTCACCCATTCCCATAAACACAACATGGCTGACTCGTCTTTCAAAGTCTTCAGCAACGGTCAACACTTGATCCACAATTTCATGGGCTTCCAAATTACGGGTAAATCCGCCTTTTCCTGTGGCGCAAAAGTCACACGCCATCGGACACCCCACTTGTGAGGAAACACAGACCGTTAACCGTTTTGCAGTGGGAATGCCAACGGTTTCGATGACTTCTCCATCGGCGAGGCGTAGGAGGTATTTTCGGGTTTCATCGGGTGCAATGCGACGGTGGGTAATGGTAGAACGTCCAATGGGTTGATTTTCTAAGGCTTCTCGCCACTGTTTCGGGAATACGGTAATATCATGCAGCGATCGCGCGCCTTTTTGATATAACCATTGATGCAACTGTTTCCCTCGGTATGCAGGTTGTCCTTGTTCTTGTACCCAATCCGTTAATTCTGCTAAAGATTTTCCCAGTAATGCCGATTCACTCAATCCTGTCCTTCCTTACGATTATAATCGTGATTCACTTTCTATTGTAGAGGGAATGATTGTAACATCAGGAGTTCGCAAATGCTTTCAACTCCTCAACAGTGAGTTTTAATTCTTTATAGATTGGCAGGGGTTTGCGACGTTCAAAGGCATCCATAAGGGCGCAATAATACCATAATGTTCCTTCTTTTTTTCCGGTAAACCGCTTCCAAATGGCTTGTCCGACTTCTCGCCCATCTTTGATAATCGATCGCGCATTGTACATTTTATCCGCTGCTGAGACTAAAGCAACGGAATCGCTCATGTGAGGGATATGAGCAATATAGGCAACTTTTCGGTCTTTCCATGGGGGTTTCGGGGTTTCATAAGCATCCGTACAGCCTTCAACAATCGCGGTAACATTTTCTCCAAAACGGCGCAAAATTTCATCTCTTGTTTCTAACCCGCCTTGATCTTCAATGGCATCATGAAGTAAAGCCGCGATCGCGCAATCTTCATCCCCGCCATATTCAAGGACAAGACTGCACACACCTAGTAAATGAGAGATATAGGGAACGCCTGATTCTTTACGGATTTGCGTTTGGTGGAGTTGGTGAGCGAAGGTAAGGGCTTGCTCAAACCGTGAAGAAAGTTTCATAATTTGATGAAATAGACAGGACAATGATAGACAATCAATAGAAGGAAAGAAAAAAGAAATAATATCTGGTTATGTCTCACGCTACTGATATCGTAACGCTTGGTCGTTGGATGGCTGCCGATTTTAGTAATCAAAAACAGGCTTTTGCGAATCCTCCTTTTTTCGCCCATATTCGCGTTTGTATGCGCCCACTACCGGTGGAATTACTGTCTGGGATTAGTTTATTCGTGGAACAAGCCTATGATTATATGTTAAATAATCCTTATCGGATGCGCGTTCTAAAGTTATTACCCGTTGCTGACCATATTGAAATTGAAAACTATATCTTAAAAGATCCCAGCCCATTTCCAGGGGCAAGTCGAGATCTCAAACGATTGCAAACCTTAACCTCTGATAATCTTGAAAAGCTCCCTGGTTGTAATATGGTTGTGAAGTGGACAGGAAATAGTTTTCAAGGTGAAGTTGAACCCGGTAAGGCTTGTAAAGTCGTCCGTAAAGGAAAAGAAACTTATTTGGATAGTACCTTTGAAATTGATGCTAATCAGTTTATGAGTTTAGATCGGGGACGAGATCCAGAAACGGATGAACACATTTGGGGATCCGTTGCCGGTGCATTTGAATTTGTCCGTTGGGAAAGTTTCGCCCATGAAGTGCGATCCAGTGTTTGACAGTGATCAGTTACCAAAGAACAAATTTCTAATAAAATTCAACCTCAAACATTTCACTGAGGATGTCTTCTAAGTCTTCAACTGTCATTGCTGTGCCTAAATCGGGACCTCGGAGAAAGTCTTGGATTGTCATTTTCTTATCTCGGAAATCTCGGATAAAATCCCGAATTTCTGTCATAAATTCTAATTGTTTTTCTCCTTCTTTTACAACATCAGCAATCGGATCAATCCCTTCTTTTGTTGCCCGACGATAATCAGTCACCAGTGACCCTTCTGGGGTGCGTCTGAGGTAGCGCAGTTCTTGTTTAATTTCTTCGTATTGCTGGGCTAACAATTCATTTTCTCGCATTAGTTTTGAGCGTTGTTTTTCAGCATTACTTTCTTGATCATTATTCGCAGTAAAGTTTGTCAGATCATGTTGTTTGCTTTCAATTTCGAGAAGTTTGGCAAAGTCTCCAGTTTGGTAGGCTTCATTCACTTCTTGCATGATTGCTGTGTATTGTTCTTGGGTTTCGCTATCCGTTACTTTATCGGGGTGAAATTGACTGGCAAGACGTAAAAAGATATCTCGCATTTTACGTTGATTTGCTGGCGGATCGCTGGTTTCTTTAGGCTGATGGGATTCTTGAGTTTCTTCTTGAAAATTTTCTTTTGCTTTTTTAAATTCTTCAGCAAATTCGTCTGAACATGGGTCGGTTTCGTCACCTTCGGGACTAATTAGACCATCGTTTTGCAAAGATTCATAGACGTTTTGGATTTGTTTTCGACTTTTTTTCCCAAATTTTCTTTTAGTAAAAATCTCTTGAAACAGTTGATGAATTTCACGATCGCGCTCCATCATTTTTTCCATAATGGGACGACTTTTTTGAAACATTTCTTGAGCAATATCTTGCATTTGCGCCACTAAGTTTTTTAACTCAGTACGTTTGCGTTTAATTTGCTTCAGAAACCATTGCTGGTCTTTTTTGAGGGCTGCAATTTGGTCGTGAACCGCAGAAAGAGCGAGAGATGGAGTTTGGGGTTGAGAGGATTTAGATTTGCGCGATCGACTCATGGCTAAATGGGCTGGCGTTTGCCTATTATTTTGCCATATTTATAGTAGTTCTCGGAGGCACATTCTAAGTTTTTGTTCTTGGTTTGTTGATAGCGATCCAAAACTCAAATGACTAATGACTAATGGCGTTGCAAACCTAACTGAATTAACCGATCAACCAGTTGCGGAAACGGAATTCCTGTTGCTTCCCATAAACGAGGATACATACTGGTTACAGTAAAACCAGGCAACGTATTAATTTCATTGAGATAAACTTCACCTGTGCTTTCTTCATAAAATACATCCACACGAGATAACCCCGCAGCGTCAACTGCAGTAAAGGCTTGCTTGGCAAGTTCTTGCACTTCTTTAAAAATTGTGTCAGGAAGAGGCGCGGGAATATAAAGTTCCGCTTTGCCTTCAGTATATTTGGTTTCATAGTCGTAAAAATCGGTGGTGTAGCTGATTTCTCCAACAACTGAGGCTTGGGGATATTCATTCCCTAAAATGGCGCATTCCACTTCTCTAGCAACAATGCCTTGTTCAACGATAATCCGGCGATCATAATTTGCTGCTTCATCAAGGGCGGTTTCTAATTCTGATCGCGTTTTGGCTTTAGAAATTCCCACAGATGAGCCTAAATTAGCCGGTTTAACAAAACAAGGATAACCAATTTCTTCTTCAATTTCGTCGCAAAGTTTGGGAAAAACACAAGGACTCGACCAAATTTTATCGCGCTGAATGCCTTTATACTTGACTTGAGGCAGTCCGGCTTGCGCAAAAGCGGTTTTCATGGCTAACTTGTCCATGCCTAAAGCCGAACCTAGAACACCACTGCCGACAAAAGGCACTTGCATTAATTTCAGTAAGCCTTGAACCGTTCCATCTTCACCATTAGGACCATGTAAAATGGGAAACCAAACATCAATGGTACTGGCGACACTGGGTAATTCCCATCGTTCTCCTGAGGCTTGTAGGGCTGGCGGTGTCTGTTGTCTTAAAACCTGATCAGCAAGTTCTCCCGCTTGCCAAATGCCATTTTCTTGAATATATACAGGAATGACTTCATATTTTTGGCTGTTCTGTTCCATTTGTAGTGCTTGCGCGATCGCGCTAGCAGAACGAATTGATACCTCATGTTCTCCAGAACATCCACCAAATAATAATCCAACCCGTATTTTACTCATTCTTGTGCTAACTTATTTCTAGATATTAGCCCCCTAGCATACCATAATCTTTTCCAAGGGAACACTCAATGATATCCAATCACTTGTTGTGACAGGCTTTTTCGGCTTAACTTACTCATGGCAGATAACGGAAAAAAAGAATACTTAGAAACGTCTTATCCCCTCTCTTCAAATCAGAAAGCCTTGTGGTGGATTTATAAATTATCTCCGAATAGTTCTGCTTATAATGTTTACACCACAACTCAAATTAATGGTGATTTGAATTTACAACGATGGGAAGAAAGTTGGGCTGAGATCGTTCACAAGTATCCTATTCTTAGAACCACTTATCATATGGATCACGCAGAACCGATCCAAACTATCACCGCATCTTCAGCAATTCACTTGCAAGTCATTGATAGTTCCCAAATTCGAGAAGAAGATCGGAAGCAGCAAATTCTGCAAACGGCAAAACATCCTTTTAATTTGACGAACGGACCTCTGATTCGAGTTTATCTTTTTCAGGTATCGCCACAGGTTGCCATTCAATTAGTTGTCATTCATGAAATTGCAGGAGAGTTACGCTCACTGGGCATTTTACTCCGTGACTTTTTTAAAGTATATGCTCAAAAATAAAATAGTCAGCGTTGGCATAAAAATATTTTGAGTTATCCAAACTCAACTTTATCAAATAAGAGCGAACATTTAGTTTCAGTATTTTCATTGAGATTAAATTTCAGATTGAGCTTAGAGAAAAACAACTGCTGATTAACTGAAGGCACTGTTATAGCGCTACGTGCTGGAGAAAGGAACAAGGGGAAAGGGTAAATAAAGGTAAACCATGACTTGGTTTATTGATTTTCATCTGTCCCAACTTAAATGTGTAGTGCTATATATAAAATACGATAAAATTTATCAAAATCAAGATATAGTTCATATTAAATTCGTCCATTTTTGGTCACTTGCTTTCCTAAACGATTCACTTAATTGAGCTTGTTTTTAATGTGATAGAAAATAGTTACTCTCACTGAATAAAAAACAAGTAGGGTACTGTTCGAGAAAGCAAATTACTTACATAGTTCAAGATTTATAGAAATAACAGAATTACAGACGATTTATGGAATTCCAATATTTCGACTATATTCAATGGCAAGCGAAACAGGTCTCAGGTGAACAAAAAACAAAGCTAAAACGTTATTGGGACAGCTATCTTGCCCAAGCCCCGATCCACCTTGCTCTTCCTGTGGATTCTCCTTGGTCTGGAAATCTGAGTTATTGGGGAGATGTTTATCTCAATGATTTTGATCTTGATGAAGTGAGTCAAATTAGGGAATTTGAGCAAATGAATGATGTTAATCCCTTTATCATTTGTTTCTCTGCGTTCTCTACATTTCTTAGGCGCGTTTGTCAGCAGGATCAGTTTTTAATTGGTGTCCCTTTAATGTCGAGTTGGCTCGAACAACAGGAAGATCCCAATATTGTCGGGATGCTTGCTAACTTAGTCGTCTGTCGCATGAACTTAGCAGGGAATCCGTCTTTTGATGAGGTTTTGCAGAACACAACGAAAGTGTTGGAAGCAGTGGAACCCTATCGAGACTATCCTTTTTTTGAAGTTGCAGACTATTTGAGTAAGCAACAAGGAATAATTCCTTCTTCTCCGGTACAGGTGGCATTTAGTTGGGAAATTGATCCCTGTAACATGATCGCGCAATTCGATCAGAATTTATCTGTAGAACCCTATCCGTTGGGAGAACAAGGGGGAGGATCATTTGATATTTATTTGACTGTGATGGAAGTGGGAGAGCAGTTTCAACTGTGTTGGAAATATAATACGGATTTATTTCAACAAGACACCATTGCTCGTCTTGCGGAACAGTTTAAAGCCTTATTGATGAGCGCGATCGCGCAACCCGAACAACCGATTGCGAATCTTCCTCTCATTTCAGCACAGGAACGTCATCAACTGCTCAGTGTTCAACAAAAAACCCAAACAGAGGCAAAAGCAGACTGTATCCATCACTGGTTTGAGACACAAGCCCAACGTTATCCGCAACAAATCGCAGTGATTGATCATGAAAACAAATTAACCTATCAAGAACTGAATGAAACTGCCAATCAGGTCGCGCACTATTTACAAAGTTTAGATGTGGGATCAGAAACCTTAGTGGGGATTTTTATGCCCCGTTGCTTGAATCAAATGATAGCAATGCTGGGGATTTTGAAAGCAGGAGCAGCTTATGTTCCCCTTGATCCGAAATATCCCTCAGAACGGATTGCTTATATGCTCACTGATGCCCAAGTGCGGGTTTTATTGGTGCAAGGAAATGGGCATGATCTGCCTCCAACTGAAGCCAAGATCATTGATTTAGATTCCGATTGGGACAAAATTAGGCAATGTCCAACAGCGAATCCCTTATCGGAAACAACACGAGAGAATCTCGCTTATGTCATTTATACCTCAGGCTCCACAGGGAAACCCAAGGGGGTTATGATCGAACATCGATCGCTGGTCAATTTTGCTCACAATGCAGTTCAAGAATATGGCATCACACCGCGCGATCGCGTTTTACAATTTGCTTCTTTTAGCTTTGATGCAGCGATTGAAGAAATTTATACCTGTTTCATTTCCGGTGCCACCTTGGTACTACGTCCACAAACGATGTTGGACTCGATGACAAGATTTTTACAAATTTGTGAAGAGTATCGGCTCACGGTCTTAGATTTACCCACTGCCTACTGGCATCTTTTAGTAGAAGTGCTTGCGGATAAGCCTCAACTTCAATTTCCGCCCAGTGTCCGTTGTGTCATTATTGGCGGAGAACGAGTCAATCCCTACTATGTCCAGCAATGGCAACATTATGTCGGTACATATCCGCAACTGATTAATACCTATGGTCCGACAGAAACCACTGTTGTTGCAACGACTTATCACTTACCAACAGAAGTCTCTTCCAGTCCAGAATTACCTATTGGCAAACCGTTGCCCCACGTCGAGGTCTATATTCTGGATGAACAACAACGGTTAGTATCCTTTGGTCAAGTCGGAGAATTGTATTTAGGAGGAATTGCCCTTGCTCGCGGATATCTGAATCGCCCCGAGGTCACTGCCAACAGTTTCATTCCTAATCCCTTTCGCGATCAATCTCAGACTCGACTCTATAAAACAGGGGATTTGGTTCGCTACTTACCAGATAGCAATTTAGAGTTTTTAGGACGGATCGATCAACAGGTTAAAGTTCGAGGGTTTCGGGTGGATATGGGTGAAATTGAAGCAACAATCACCAGCTATCCGGGGATTCACCAAGTTTTCGTTACCGCTCAGCCGGATCAATTGGGTCATCAACAAATTGTTGCCTATTTAGTGTCCGATTTTATTCCCGATCGAATTCCTTATGAAGTGGAATGTTTTTTAGAATATGCGGGACAATCATTGACTTTGAAAACCTTTGATATTTCTGATTATGGAGTGGGATTACAAGATGCCCCCTCTGGTTTATGTCAAGGGGATGAGGTTCGCATTTCCTTCCCGTTACCGGATCAAGATCGAGAGTGTTGGTTTAACGGAAAAGTGGTGTGGCATCAAGGTGATCGCATTGGTGTACAACTGCAACCGATCGCGCTAGAGCCGAATCTTCTCCAAAACAGTGCCGAATATTTATTAGAAGCGCAAGGGGTACTGAAAGCTCTACAACGGGCTGTTGCAGGAACATTACGAAACTATCTGAAACGGAAACTGCCTGATTATATGATTCCAGCGAATTTCATATTGATGAATGCTTTACCGCTAACCCCCAATGGCAAAGTCGATCGGCAGCATTTACCCTCCCCTGAAATTCAACCAGCTGAATTAACAGTTTCCGAGACAGTTTTACCGCGAAATGAAACGGAACAACAGATTGCTGTGGTTTGGTCACAGCTTCTAGGAGTGCGTGAAATAGCAGTTGAGGATCACTTTTTTGAACTTGGCGGAAATTCTTTACTGGCGATTCAGTGTATTAACCGGTTGAGTGAGCAATTAGAACTTGAAGTTCCGGTTTCAATGTTAGTTCAACATCCCACCCTTGCTACATTTGCCAGCGCGATCGCAGTCCTCAAACCTGATACTCTTACCTCTGCTTCAACAACAGTTCACTCTCAAGTGTTGGATCTCAAAGCCGAAGCCAAACTCGATCCAGAGAT
>JAVLCL010000385.1:0-3475 GCA_031580825.1 Halothece sp. Uz-M2-17 | reverse complement strand
CAAAATCGCCCCCGTTGGGTTATGGAAGCAACCTTTCAACTCCAACCGGGCTATTCCCGAGAAGCCATTACCGAACAAACCCGAACCAATCTTAATCAACGGCGGAATAGTCAACCTTATGATAAACCCAGTTGTGGCAGCGTTTTCCGTAATCCTACCAATCAAGCAGCGGGTTGGTTAATTGAACAAGCAGGCTTAAAAGGATATCAAGTGGGAGGCGCGCAAGTGGCTCATCGCCATGCTAATTTTATTCTCAATTGTGGGCAAGCTAAGGCTCAGGATATTTACCAAATCATTGAGCACATACAAGAAAAAGTAGAGCAGCAATGGTCAATTTTATTACAACCAGAAGTTAAACTATTGGGTGAGTTTTAGTTTAGATTATTGAGACAAAGGTTTATTCATCATGACAGAAGGAAAAGGTTTTGGTTTCGGCTTAGGCAAAATGAAAGAATTACGAGATGCCTTTGCTAAAGCACAGCAAGTACAACAGGGTGCACAAGAACTCCAAGAAGAATTGGAGCAAATGAATATTGAGGGGCAAAGCAGTGACGGTTCAGTAAAAGTGATTATGAGTGGGAACCAAGAACCTCGTAGTGTTGAAATTTCTCCAGAAGCTGCGGAGAAAGGAGCAGAAGCCCTCTCAGCATTAGTGACAGAAGCCGTAAAAGATGCTTACACCAAATCCACCGACACCATGCGGGAAAAAATGGAAGCCTTAACCAGTGGGTTACAACTCCCAGGAATGTAATGATTTAAAGGAGAGTGTTGGAAAGAAAGATCAAAATTATTCAATTTCTTGATCACTTTTTGACGCTCTCACCGCTGATTACGAATTACAAGGAACGATGATCTTTAAGTAGTGAATAAAGATTGATTATAGTTTAACCTTGACTTTATAATTTTACCTTGTTCATTGCGAGGAATTGAAGACACCGCTAACCATTGCTTGGGACGTTTGTATCCGCTTAGATACTCTTTTAATGTGATTTGAATTGTACGTAAAGAAATGGATTGATTTTTGGGGACATAAATTGCGCTGACAACTTCTCCCCAATTTTGATCGATAATTCCCATTACATAAACATCAGTAACTAAACCCGTTGCTAAAATCGCAGCTTCTACTTCATCAGGAAAAACATTTTCTCCACCTGTGATAATTTTCCGACTATTGCGACCAACGATATAAAGATAACCGGCTTCGTCAAAATAGCCGAGGTCATCAGTGATCAATTGGTCTGAATTCCATTGTGAATGAGGGTAATACCCTAACCCTAAAGATTGACTTTTAATGGTAATGATTCCGATATTTTTGGATGCTAATTTTTTTGCAGATTCTCCTTGAATTGTAATTTCAGCATGAGGTAAAACGTTTCCCACACTATTATTACCCATGAGAAAATCTTGGGGTTTTAAAGTAGCAACTTGCGAAGCCGTTTCTGTCATACCATAAGTTAATGCAATAGGAATTTTATAGTGTCTTGCTGTATCTAAAAGACTCTCCCAAGGCGGTGCACCACCGAGAAGAACTGTCTTAAATTGAGATAACCAGTTTCCAGCACCAAAATTGAGTAATCGTTGCAGTTGGGTGGGAACTAAAGAAATAAAATAGTTATGCTGTGAAATCTTTTCGAGTTGATCAAGAAGAACTAAATCTTGACTTTTCCAAGCTAATTCTAATTTTTTATAAGAACATAAAATTAAATCTCCTCCTGTCAGAAAGGTGCGCATAAATTGCATTAAGCCACTGACATGATATAAAGGAAGTGTGCAAAAAAAATTCACTGTTTTCTGCTCAAAATAATCACAAAATCCTTGGACTGAAGCACTTAAGGTTTCCCAAGTATGTTCCACAAAACGAATTTTTCCTGATGAGCCACCAGTGGGAATCATAATCTTAGCTGTGTGGAGTTGGGCGGAAGTATCAGAAATAAACCTTAAACCATTATCTTCAATAATAAAATTAGGATTAACAAGTTGAAAAACCTGTTCCCATTCTTGTGATTGCCAATGACTATTTCCTAAAAAAATAAGACAGTCTTTTGCCACAGCAGCCAATAAGGTCGCTAAAAACTGCTCTGAATTACGGGTTGTTAACAGAATTTTTGATCCTTGAGAGAGTTGAGAATAAATGTCTAAAGTCTGATTAGCGAGTCTCTTAAAATCATAATTCTGAAATATGTCTTGGATAGTATAGGAAGTTTTTTTTTGTATGAAATGTTCAAAAGCAGGTTGGGCTGCATTCATCTGATTGATTTTCCAAATAACTAATAACTAATAACTAATATTTATTGCTGTCCAAATTGTCCATGTATCAATTAAAAGTAATAAAAAGGTAAACCCTAATAAGATTAGATACATCCAAGGTTGGGCTAAAGGACGAACATCACTGGTATCAATTCCAGTTTTTTCTTGGACGACTTGCACTAACTGATTAAATCCAGCGACCCGCATCGGGAGAAGATAGGCTTGATCGCGCTTCGAGGTCACAAAATAATATACTAATCCTCCTTGTCCGGTGGTGCGCAATTTCAATTGTTCAATTTCTTGCCAAGGGAGTGACCATCCTTTTTGCAGAAAAGAAGGAAACCAACGTGGGTAAGTGACTGCAATTTGTTTTTCATCAAGAATAACCCTTTGACCTAATGCGCCATATAGTAAAATCCAGCCCACCCCTAAACCGATGACGAATAAAGAAACGGGAATAGAAACGGGAGTAATCACCGCTAAAAAGGGGAGAGGAACAGTTAAAGCGATATAGAGACTCAGCAGTGTAATCCGAATTAAAGCAGAAATGGAAAACGTCTGGATAGATTGAGAAGAGGTCATCTGATTCAGTATTAAAATTCATCATCACCCCTAATAAGGTAACAATTTATTAAAAAAATCTAAAGGAAATACGCCCTAAAACGTTAAGATTATCTTGAAATTAATCGAATTAGAGTTCCCAAGAAGAAGTGATAAATAATCTTTCTTAAAAAAAAGAGAAATCCTTGCTGGTTTAACAAGAAACTGCTAGAATCAGATTCGAGTACAAAGATCGGTGACTACGTTTGGTTTCAGTATTGATAGTTTTTTCCAGCTTCGTATTGACAGACTCTCTCCAAGATCTTGCCTCACTACACAATATCTGATTGAGGAGAATCTTCATCAATGTCAATTTATGTCGGTAATCTCGACTATTCAGTAACTCAAGACGACTTAAGCGAAGTTTTTGCTGAATATGGCACAGTTAAGCGTGTGCATTTACCCACTGACCGTGAAACCGGTCGGATGAGAGGGTTTGGTTTTGTCGAAATGTCATCGGAAAGCGAAGAGTCGAATGCGATTTCTGAACTCGATGGTGCAGAATGGATGGGGCGGGAGCTTAAAGTTAACCCTGCTCGTCCTCGCGAAAATAAAGGCTCATTTGGCGGTGGTCGCAGAAACAGACGTTTCTAAAATATTAGCTTGAAACAACGACGCTTTTAGAGAG
>JAVLCL010000384.1:0-3480 GCA_031580825.1 Halothece sp. Uz-M2-17 | reverse complement strand
CGGCCGGTGTCGGCGCGACGCCCGCACCCGGGCATCTGCTGCAGCTGCATGATCCTCGGTTGCGGATGTTGCAGATAACTTTCCACCCAGCCCTTCCGCATTAACTCATTGATTCCCCGTTGCGCGCCTTTAATTTGGTTACGGAGATAGATTGCACTATAGTCTCCAGCCTTTTGCGATTGTAATAAGTTTAGAACTTGCAGCGCGATCGCGCTACAAAAATTTTCCACCCCCTCTGGAATCAAGTCTCGCTGAAGAGAAATCCGTAATTGTGATTTTCCTAAAAGCCCTGGGGGTAAAGCGGTGCGAATGACAGAAAGTAAAGGCGTACAGTAATACTCAGCAATTTGTTCTAGCAATTCCCAATAGCGAGGGGGAAACAGGCTTTCACTGACTACTGTTTCCACTTCTCGAATTTGCTTTTCACTCAAATGAGACGGAAGCGAAGATAAGAAACGAATCACAATTCCGCCTACCGTCTGGTTTTGTAAGGGAACATTGACAATATCTCCCGCTTGAACCGTTAAATCAGGGGGAAGGCGATAGGTTAATAACCCTTCGATGTCAGGACAATCGACCAATACTTCCACCCATTGCGGAGATGAGGTCTGAGGGTTGTAGCTGCCTTTAGGCGTGCTGACAATAGGGGCAACAGGAGACTGTAACATTGAGTGATGCTAGCTGAGGGCTGTAGCAGTAGGCTTTCCATCAATGATAAGACAAAAGCATGATACCTCCCAATGAACAAAGAACAAAGCTATTTATTTTTCTTACAGTAGAAACCAATGAAGAACTATTGATGCCTACAATTGATCAAGGAAAACGACTCCTCATTTGAAAAAACTGATGTCACAATCTAACATCGAATCAATTTTAGAAGAAAAACGTTTGTTTGCTCCCTCTCAGGAATTTTCAGAACAAGCCCATATTAAAAGCAAAGAAGAATATCAAGATCTCTACGCAACCGCGAAAGAAAATCCAGAACAATTCTGGGCAGATTTAGCCGAACAAGAACTCGATTGGTTTGAAAAGTGGAATCAAGTTCTCGATTGGCAACCGCCTTTTGCAAAATGGTTCGTGGGCGGAAAACTCAATATCACCTATAACTGTCTGGATCGACATCTCACCACATGGCGTAAGAATAAAGCAGCGTTGATTTGGGAAGGGGAACCGGGAGACTCTCGGACTTATACTTATGCCCAATTGCATCGGGAAGTTTGTCTGATGGCAAATGTCTTAAAACAGTTGGGAGTACAAAAAGGCGATCGCGTGGCGATTTATCTTCCTATGATCCCAGAAGCAGCGATCGCGATGTTAGCTTGCGCTAGAATTGGCGCACCTCACAGTGTTGTTTTTGGTGGCTTTAGCGCAGAAGCCCTCAAAACCCGCTTAGTGGATGCTGAAGCAAAATTAGTGATCACTGCTGATGGCGGTTTCCGTAAGGATAAAGTGGTTTCCCTGAAACCGGAAGTGGATAAAGCGATTGCCAATAATGATGCGCCCAGTGTGGAAAATGTGCTGGTTGTCCAACGTACGGAAGAAAAAGTCCACATGGAACCGGGACGTGATCACTGGTGGCACGATCTCAAAGCAGGTGTTTCGGCACATTGTCCTCCGGAAGCGATGGATAGTGAAGATATGCTCTTCATTCTTTATACTTCTGGCACAACAGGGAAACCGAAAGGGGTTGTTCATACCACCGCCGGTTACAATCTCTATACCCATACCACACTAAAATTTGCCTTTGACCTCAAAGATACCGATGTTTATTGGTGTACCGCCGATGTCGGTTGGATTACCGGACACAGTTATATTGTCTATGGTCCGTTATCTAATGGCGCAACCACCGTTATGTATGAAGGCGCGCCCCGTCCCTCGAATCCGGGTTGTTTGTGGGATATTGTGGAAAAATATGGCGTGACTATTTTCTATACCGCACCCACCGCAATTCGTGCATTTATCAAACAGGGTGAACATTATCCCAATGCGCGAGATTTATCTTCATTACGCCTGTTGGGAACCGTGGGTGAACCGATTAACCCTGAGGCTTGGATGTGGTATCACCGTATTATTGGTAAGGAAAAATGCCCCATTGTTGATACTTGGTGGCAAACGGAAACCGGTGGCTTTATGATTACCCCGTTACCAGGGGCAATTCCTACCAAGCCCGGATCGGCAACTTTACCCTTTCCAGGGATTCTCGCGGATGTCGTGGATTTAGATGGCAATCCGATTCCGGCGAATGAAGGGGGCTATTTAGTGGTGAAACATCCTTGGCCCGGTATGATGCGAACCGTTTATGGCGACCCAGATCGCTTCCGTCGCACCTATTGGGAACATATTGCCCCCAAAGATGGACAGTATTTCTATTTTGCCGGTGATGGCGCACGAAAAGATGATGATGGCTATTTTTGGGTCATGGGTCGTGTGGATGATGTGATTAATGTTGCGGGACATCGCCTTGGGACAATGGAAGTGGAATCGGCTTTAGTCTCTCATCCTGCGGTTGCAGAAGCTGCAGTTGTGGGACGTAAGAATGATGTCAAGGGAGAAGAAGTGTTTGCCTTTGTTACTCTAGAAGGAGATTATGAAGGCAATGACGCTCTGACCCAAGAGTTAAAACAGCACGTTGCCAACGAAATCGGCGCGATCGCGCGACCTGGAGAAATTCGCTTTACAGATTCTCTACCTAAAACTCGTTCCGGTAAGATTATGCGCCGTCTCTTGCGTAACCTAGCCTCTGGTGAAGAAGTTGCAGGAGATACATCAACCCTAGAAGATCGCAGCGTTTTAGATAAACTCCGTGGCGGATAAATAATCTCAATTACTCCCCTCCAACTGGAGGGGTTAACATTGAAAAACATTTTCCCAACTTAGCCATTGAAGTGATAACTACCAGTGGGGGTGTGGAAAGTTTAGCCATTTATCAGCGTTTAGAAATTCCAGAAGTCTGGTTTTGGCAAAATAATTCTTTGTCCATTTATGTTTTAAGTAATAAAAAGTATCAGGAATAATCCCAGAGTCAAATCTTACCGAATCTTGATTTATCTTTATTTGTCCGTTACGTACAAGAAAGTGATATTAGCAGCGCGATTACCCAATTTTACGAAAATATAGAATCGTAAAATGTAATAAATCCCACAACTTTTTAACCAAGGAAGTGATACTTTTTTCCATATCAGTTCAAACTAAATCCATAGAAGTGATTGGAATCAAACAAAATAATTTCAAAACATTAGATCCTTGGAATTTTTTAGTAATTGGTGTTTTCCTAAGTTCGATTAGTCCTTACTTAAGTTTAGCTTGTTATATTATATTTATCTTATTTGCTTTATTCAGTCCAGAGAAAATATCTAATCAATTTAATTCAAATCCCAACTTATCGAAAACGACTATTTTTATATTGGCTTTTCTCTCTATCGCTTTACTATCTAGAGTTACCATACAATGGGGCTGGGGAATACACTCTCTAAAAGATCC